>JBLRWJ010000093.1:0-10821 GCA_047921315.1 Rhodobacterales bacterium
GCAGACGCCCTGCTATTTGCGCCCGCGCAGCCACCGGATCAGCGGCACGATATCGAGTGCCGCCACCGCCACCCCCAGCGGGATCATCCAGAACCCCAGCACTGGCAGAAACCCGAAAATACCACCCACGATCAGCAGCAGGCCAAGGATCAGCCGCGCGCCCGCAGGCACTTTCCGCCGGATACGCACCAGAAACCGTTGGTTCATCCGCCTGATGCTGCGCCAAGAAAACCGCCCGCCCGTGCCCATCGCCTTAGTCCGGCCTGCGCCGCAGCAGATCAATCACGCTGCCATCACGGTATTCGCACACCGCGACAACCGGCGCATCGGCCACGGCGCGTTGCACTGGCGGCGGCGGGCATAGCGCGCGCATCTGCGACAGTGCCATCACAGGCAGGCCCGCATGACGGGCGCGCGCCTCAAGATCGGGGCGGCGCGGGTTGATCGCGATGCCCGCCTGTGTCACCACCGCGTCAATATGCGCGCCGGGCGTGGTGCGGCATGTCACCCGATCGACCAATCGCGGCCAGCCGCGTGTCTCCAGCGGCGTGACCACAATCGCCAGCTTGGCCCCCGCCGCCGCATCCGCATGTCCCCCCGATCCGCCCATGATCGTGCCATCGCTGCCTGTGGTCACGTTCACGTCGAAATCAGCACCCACCTCGGTGGCGCCAAGGATCATCACATCCAGCGCATTCACAATCGCATCGGCGCGCGCCGGATTGGCATAGCGGCTGGCGCTCATGCCGAAATGCAGCGGATCGCTGGCAAAGCTGGCCACCGCGTCCAGATCGAAACTTTGCACATTCCACAGCCGGTCCACCAGTCCGGCGCGGTGCAGGGCCACAATCGGTGCGGTAATCCCGCCGCTGGCAAATCCCGCCCTGATACCGGCCTGCGCCAGCAGATGCCCCAGCCGCGCCGCCACTGCCAGTGATGTACCACCCGCCCCGGTCTGAAAGCTCATGCCCTGCCGCATCAGACCGGAGGCCGCGATCAGATCCGCCGCAAGCCCCGCGATCCGCAATCCGGTGGGGTCTGTTGTGATGCGCGTGGTGCCCGATGCGATGCTGGCGGCGTCCCCGATCCGGTCCAGCACCACCAGATGATCGACCTGTGCTGCCGGAATATCCGCCGCACCGGGCAATTCCTGCACCAGACAATCTGTCACCGCCACCACATGGCGCGCGCGGGCCGCATCCACCTGACCATAACCGATGGGACCAAAGGCCGAAGGCCCATGCGCGCCTGACAGATTGCCCGCGTGATCGGCCATGGCGGCGGCCACAAAGGCCACATCGATCTGCAATCGTCCGGTCTCGATGTCGCGCGCCCGCCCGCCATGGGTCTGCAGCACCGCAGGCCGCGCGAGGCCCCCCTGCCCCACGGCCTGCGCCACGGGGCCGGCCATATAGGCGGTGCGCAATCCCGTCACCGTGCCGCGCAGGATATGATCGGCCAGCGGCGCATGGACCGCAAAGACCGCGCTGGGCGCCAGCATCAGATCCCCGATCCCCGCCTGCGCCACCGCCGCCATCACCGCATTCATCACCCCATCACCATTGCGCAGATGATGATGGAAGGACAGGGTCATCCCATCGCGCAGACCCACCGCCTTCAGCGCCGCTGTCAGATCCGGCAGGCGTTTGGGCCTGTCTCCGGCATCGGCCTTCATGGGCAAGACGGGACGGTGCGGGCAAACCGCGCCATGGGCGAATGCGGTGATCTGCCCGTAGCCGGGCACATCAGCGGGAAGATCACGCGCTGAGGGGGCAATGGTCATTGCAGCACAAAGGGCTGTTTCAGCCAAGCGCGCAGCACCGCTGTCACCGCCTCGGGCGCCTCTAACGTGGGCAGATGGCCTGCATCCTCGATCACCTCAAGGCGGGCATAGGGGATCAGTTCAGCCATGAATGCATGCCGTTTGAGCGGGGTCAGCCTGTCATAGGCCCCGCACATCACCAAGGCGGGCACCTTGCACCGGCGCAAGGCCACCTGCTGGTCGCGGCGGCGTTGCAGGGCGCGCACCTGCCGCACCAACACCTCTGGCCCCAGATCCTGCGCCATCTCGAAAACCTGGTGCAACACGGTCAGGCGCTGCGGGCCGGGGGCCAGAAAATCAGGCTTCATGAAACCGCGCATCACCTCGTCCAGCCGTCCGGCGCGGGCCCCGATGATCATCGGTTCATAGGCGGCGGCGCTTTGCGGGGTTTCGGCCAGCGGGTTGGTATCCATCAGGGCGATGCGGGTGATCCGTTCCGGCGCGCGGCGCAGCAGTTCCATCGCAACGATTCCCCCCATCGACAGCCCCGCCAGCGCGAATTTCGCAGGCAGCACATCCAGCAGGGCCGAGGCGATCTCCTCCACCCGCTCGCCTTGGGTAATCGGCGCAACCGTCACCGCGTGATCGCGCGACAGATCGGTGATCTGTGGTGCAAACAGCCGCGCATCACACATCATACCGGGTAACAGAACAACAGGATCAGGCATCACAACGCGGGCCTTGCAAACAATGGTTTCAGTCCCCTTAACGTGACAGATCGCGCTGCGGCGTCAATCGGATTGGGTGCAAGCGTCAGGATAGCCCGCCCACCGAAACGCCCCCTCGGGCGAGAGCGGGGCAAACGGGTTGAACGCCACCTCCCAGATATGGAGGTCAGGATCGGCGAAATAGCCGATATGCCCGCCCCAGAACACATCATGCGCGGGGCGCAGGATGCGCGCGCCCGCCGCCGATGCGCGATCCATGATCTGCGCCACCTCTTGCCTGCTGCGGGTGTTGCAGCCCAGCGTCATGCCACCGGTGCCCAGTTCGACCTCGCTTAGCCCCATGTCGCGGGCCAGATCAGCGCGCGGATACAGTGCCAGTGACTGGCCCAGCAGGTCAAAGACGATGATTCCCGCCTCGCTTTCGGCGCGGGTCCAGCCCAGCGCGGTATAAAAGGCCGCAGCGCGGGCCGGATCAGCGACCCCGAGGGTTATCAGACTGATACGTTGATCCATATTTATGGTCCCTTTGTTGGCCGCTTATCCGCGCTGCGCGGCGTCTGCGCTGACATCCGCGATCGCTGCCGCAATCATGCCAAGACAGGCGGCATCGGAAAAGCGGTGATCGGCCCCTTTGACCAGCGTCAGGCAGATATCATCGCCCTGCGCGTGATCCAGCAGGCGCAACGCCACGCCCATATCCACATCCGCATCCGCCGTGCCCTGCAACATCCGCACCGCAAAGGGCAGCGGCAGCGGATCACGCAGCACCAGATGGTTGCGGCCATCCGTGATCAGACGCTTGGTGATGATCAGCGGATCACCATAATCCGAGGGCAACGCGATCTGCCCCTCCCCCTCCAGCGCCACCTGTTGTTCAGCGTCAAACCCGGCCCACATGCTGTCTTCGGTGAAATCGGGCGCTGCCGCGATGGTGACCAACCCCGCCACCCGCTCTGGCATCGCGCGCGCCAAGAGCAGCGCGATCCAGCCGCCCATGGATGAGCCGACAATCACCTGCGGCCCCTCGGTCAGTCCTGCCAGCGCCGCCATCGCATCCGCCGCCCAATCACCGATGCACCCATCCTCGAACGCGCCGGATGACTGCCCATGCCCGGAATAGTCAAACCGCAGAAAGGCGCGGCCCTGCGCGCGCGCCCAATCCTCCAGATATTGCGCCTTTGTGCCGGTCATGTCGGACCGGAAACCGCCCAGAAACACCACGCCCGGCCCCTTGCCATCGGTCCTGTGATAGGCGATGCGCCGCCCCTGATCGGTCTCAAGATACTCCGGCATCAACGCGGCCTCCTTCTTTGTGTCTGCTGGCTGTGATCTTGCCCCAGCGTGTGGCGGGATGAAAGCCCCGCATCCGCTGGCTTGACTTAGCCATCCCCGCCCGTCACATAGGCCGCGCAACAAATAACCCGCAACCGGGCGTTCCGTGGGCGCCAAACCGACGAGGAGGCCGATATGGCACAAATCTCCCTGACTTTTCCCGATGGCAATGCACGCAGCTACGCGGCAGGCGTGACCGCTGCCGATGTGGCCGCCGATATCTCGAAATCGCTGGCGAAAAAGGCCATCAGCGCCACGCTGGACGGCGCACATTGGGATCTGCAATGGCCGATCACATCGGACGCGCAGATCGCCATCAACACCATGGCAGACCGCGCGCCCGCGCTGGAACTGGTGCGCCATGATCTGGCCCATGTCATGGCCCGCGCCGTGCAGGAGATCTGGCCGGATGTGAAGGTCACCATCGGCCCCGTGATCGACACGGGCTGGTATTACGACTTTGCCCGCAAGGAACCGTTCACGCCCGAAGATCTGACGGTGATCGAGAAGAAGATGCGCGAGATCATCAACAAGCGCGATGCCGTGCGCACCGAGGTTTGGGACCGCCCCCGCGCCATCGCGCATTATCAGGCCGGAAATGAACCCTATAAGGTCGAGCTGATCGAATCCATCCCCGGCGATGAGCCGCTGCGCATGTATTGGCATGGCGACTGGCAGGATCTGTGCCGTGGCCCGCATCTGCAAAACACCGGGCAGTTGCCTGCCGATGCGTTCAAGCTGATGTCGGTGGCAGGCGCCTATTGGCGCGGCGACAGCAACCGCGCGATGCTGCAACGCATCTATGGCGCGGCCTTTCTGAACCGCGACGAGTTGAAGGCCCATCTGACCATGCTGGAGGAGGCCGCCAAACGCGACCACCGCAAGCTGGGCCGCGAGATGGCGCTGTTCCACATGCAGGAAGAGGCCCCCGGCCAGATTTTCTGGCACCCCAACGGCTGGTCCATCTACACCAATCTGCAAGATTACATGCGCCGCCAACAGCGCAAGGGCGGCTATGTCGAGGTGAACACGCCCCAGGTCGTCAACCGCAAACTGTGGGAGGCCTCGGGCCATTGGGAAAACTATCAGGAAAACATGTTCATCGTCGAAGTGGATGAAGATCACGCGCGCGAAAAAACCGTCAACGCGCTCAAACCGATGAACTGCCCCTGCCATGTGCAGGTGTTCAATCACGGCCTGAAATCCTATCGCGATCTGCCACTGCGCATGGCCGAATTCGGATCATGCAACCGCTATGAGCCGTCAGGCGCGCTGCACGGCATCATGCGGGTGCGCGGCTTTACGCAGGATGACGCGCATATTTTCTGCACCGATGACCAGATCGAGGCGGAGACCAAGAAATTCATCGATTTTCTGGCCGAAATCTATGCGCATCTGGGCTTTGACAACTGGAAGATCAAGCTGTCGACGCGTCCCGAAAAACGTGTCGGCTCTGACGAAAGCTGGGACCGTGTTGAAAAAGCCTTGGGCGATGCCTGCCGCGCGGCGGGCTATGACTATGAGGTGCAGGAAGGCGAAGGCGCGTTCTACGGCCCCAAGCTGGAATTCGTGCTGACCGATGCGATCGGCCGCGACTGGCAATGCGGCACCTTGCAGGTGGACCCAAACCTGCCGGAACGGCTGGATGCCAGCTATATCGGGCAGGATGGCGCAAAGCACCGCCCCGTCATGCTGCACCGCGCCGTGCTGGGCAGTTTTGAGCGCTTCATCGGCATCCTGATCGAATCCCATGCTGGCAAACTGCCCTTCTGGCTGGCCCCGCGGCAGGTTGTCGTGGCCTCGATCATCTCGGATGCGGATGCGCATTGCCTCAAAGTGGTGGCCGCTTTGCAAGCGCGTGGCATCCGCGCCGAGGCGGACCTGCGCAATGAGAAGATCAACTATAAAATCCGCGAGCATTCGGTCGGCAAAGTCCCGGTGATCCTTGCCTGCGGTCTGAAAGAGGTGGAAAACGGCACCGTCTCTGTGCGCCGTCTGGGTGAGAGTGTGACATCCGTTACACCGCTTGACGCGATTGTGGAGGCTCTCGCGGCCGAAGCAACGCCGCCGGATCTTTTGTAACAAATCCCGCCATATTCACGCAGGTCCGGCAACGGGCTGCGTGAATATCCGGCGATTATGGCCTGAATCACCCGATTTTCGGCGGGATTTCGTCACGCGGCTGTGACACACTTTGTCGTGACTGGCGCGTGAGGCACGCTTCCCTCTATCACTTGCCCATCGCCTTGATAGCGAGACCAAGACAACCCCAAGGGAGAGAACCCAAATGTCCAACACGATGAAAACCCTTGCCATTGCTGGCGCCATGGCCACCGCTTTGGCCGCCCATTCCACCCCCGCACAGGCGCAGGCCAAGGAAAAATGCTTTGGCGTGTCGCTGGCAGGTCAGAATGATTGCGCCGCCGGTCCCGGCACCACCTGCGCAGGCACCTCGAAGGTGGATTATCAGGGCAATGCATGGACGCTGGTCGATGCAGGCACCTGCACCGAGATCGACCTGCCCGCTATGGCAGACGGGACCGAGCGCAATGGCTCCCTCGAAGAACTCAGCCGCGATCTGCCGGCCTAATCCCCGGAACAGGGCGGGTGCCGCAGCACCTGCCCTGCCCCTCGCGGCCCTTTTCCGCCCTGCCTGATCCTGCCCTGCTTCCATGCGCCTGCCAGCCCGTCCCAGACCGGAGCCCTTGCCATGAACACCCCATCCCGTCAGATCACGACAAATCTGCCCGATGCCCCCGGAATCGGCTATAAAGCGCAGCATTACAGCGCCATCATGGATGATCCGCAGCCTGTGCAATGGCTGGAAATCCACGCCGAGAATTATATGGGCGACGGGGGCCGCCCCATCGCGCAACTGCGCCACCTAGCGGAACGCTTCCCGATCTCGGTGCATGGTGTCGGTCTGTCCATCGGCGGCGAAGACCCGCTTGACCCGGACCATCTGGCCCGCCTCAAACATCTGTGCGACTGGCTGAACCCGGCCAGCTTTTCCGAACATCTGGCATGGTCCACCCATGACAGCACCTTTCTGAACGATCTGTTACCGCTGCCCTATACAGATGCCACTTTGGCGCGCGTGGCGGACCATATCGACGCGGTCCAAACCCTGCTGGGCCGCCGGATGCTGCTGGAAAACCCCTCAAGCTACCTCGCCTTTGCCGATAGCACATGGTCCGAGCCGGATTTTTTGCGCGAACTGACCCGCCGCACCGGCTGTGGATTGTTGCTGGATGTGAATAACGTCTTTGTCTCAGCCACCAATCTGGGCACCGATCCGCGCAGCTATATCAACGCCTTCGCGCTGGATGCGGTGGGTGAGATCCATCTTGGCGGGCATGACGCCGATACCGATGATCACGGCGCGCCTTTGCTGATCGACAGCCACGGCGCGGCGATTGCCGATCCGGTCTGGACGCTGCTGGATGATGTGCTGGCACGCTCCGGCCCGCGCCCGGTGCTGGTGGAATGGGACAATGACGTGCCAGACTGGCCTGTGCTGGCGGATGAGGCGCGACGCGCCGAAGAGGCCCTTGCGAAACGGCCCGGCCACGCGGACCACCCCCGCCACAGATACCATACGGCGGCCCAATGACCGGCCTGCGCGATACGTTCCTGCCAGCCCTGCTAGACGCGGACCAGCCGGTGCCAGAAGGCTTGCAGGATGGTCAGGGCCGCCCCGCCGGACGCCGCTTCAATGTCTACCGCAACAATGTCACCACATCGCTGATCAAGGCACTGGAACAAGGCTTTCCCGCCGTGGCCAAATTGCTTGGCGCGGAAAATTTTACAGCTGCCGCGCGAATATTTGTCCGCGATCATCCGCCAGAATCGCGGTTGATGATGCATTACGGCGCGGGCTTTGCCGCATTTCTGCAATCCGCCCCGCCCTTGGCGCATCTGGGCTATCTGGGCGATGTAGCGCGGATGGAACTGGCGCTGCGGCGCGCCTATCATGCCGCGGATGCCACGCCGCTTGATCCCGCGATCCTTGCCGCAATCCCGCCGCAGGATCTGGCCCAGATCCGCCTGATCCTTGCCCCGGCGATCGCGGTGATCCGCTCGCCTTGGCCCATCCATGCCATCTGGGCTTTCAACATGATCCCCGGCAGCCCCAAACCCGCCGCACAGGCGCAGGATGTGCTGATCACCCGCCCCGATTACGACCCCGTGGCGCAGCCCCTGCCCCCCGGCGGTGCCGCCTTTATCGCTGCCTTGCACGACAAACAGCCCCTTGGCAGCGCCCATGATGCAGCGCTGGCCCAGAATGACCGCTTTGATCTGACTGAAACGCTTGGCCTGCTGATCGCAGGCGCGGCCATTACCGGCCTCACAACTCCAAAGGCGAGCCTATGACCCACGCATCCCGGATATTGAGCGGCTATGACCGCATCACCACCGCGCTGGAGCGCGCCGATTGGCTGCTGCCGACATTGGCACGGCTGGTCTTTGCCGGCGTCTTGCTGGGGTATTTCTGGGCCTCTGGCCTGACCAAACTGGGGCCGGGGCTGCTGGGTCTTTTTCAACCCTCAACCGGCGCCTATGCCCAGATTTTCCCTCGCGCGATGGAGGCCGTTGTCTATGATGTCAGCCAGCTTGGCCTTTATCACACAGCCGTCGTTCTGGCGGGCACATGGGCGGAATTTATCCTGCCTCTGCTGATCGTGCTTGGCCTTTTGACACGGCTGGCCGCTCTGGGAATGATCGGATTTGTCATCGTGCAAACCCTGACAGACCTGATCGGACATGGTGCATGGGCGCATCCGCAAACGGTTGGCGCGTGGTTTGACCGTATCCCGGACAGCCTGATCATGGACCAGCGCGCGCTATGGCTGCTGGTGCTGGTGGTGCTGGTCATCAAAGGCGCGGGCGCGCTGTCGCTTGATCGTGTGCTGCGGCGCGCCACCCGTTAATCAGGCCAGATCAGAAATGCGCCTTTGGCTCGTCCGGCTTGCCTGCGGCCAGCGCCAGCACCCCGCCCACAAGGCAAAACCCGATGGGAAACATGGTGAACACATTGAACCCAAAGGCATAATACATCCCGCCCGCAGAGAGCAGCAGCAACACCCCGCCCCACAGGGCGCGCACCTTGGCCATTGCCCCCCCGGCAATCGCCAGCAAGGGTGACAGGAAGCTGGCCGCGCGGATCACCTCTACATTGGCGACCTGCTCGAACAGGCCCTCAATCTCGCCATAGCGGTTGACCGCCTCGGTGTAACCATAGCTGAAAAACCCCACCAACATGGCCAGAAGCCCGCCGATAATGCCCAGCATCAGGGCTGCATTCCGCATGATCTGTCCTTTTTCGTTGTTGCAGCTTCAGCCCAGCAGGGCCGCCTGCACATCCTTGCCCCATCCCAGATAAAGCGTGCCGTCATCCGCCAAAATCAGCGGCCGTTTCATCAAGGCCGGATGGGCGCGCAGCAAATCCAGCGGATCATGGCTGCGCTCCTCCTCTGACAGGCTGCGCCATGTGGTTGATGCGGTGTTGACCAGCTTCGCCCCAAAGACCGCATGCGCCTGTGCCAGCACATCACCGGGCACGCCATCACCGCGCACATCGACAAAATCGGCCTGTGGCAAGGCCTTCAAGGCTTTGCGGCAGGTATCACAGGTTTTCAATCCAAAGAGCTTCATAGATGCCTCTCATTCCATCAGTCGGCCCTCAATACCCGTGCGATACCGTAAAATCACGGGCCTTTTTCTTGATTTTTACAAAACGCGTGCAATCTTTTTGACATGCGCGCCGCGCAGCATGCCCGCAACAGGTATGGAAACGATCGAATTAAAGGAGACACGGAACATGCCCAACGGCACCGTGAAATGGTTCAATACAACCAAAGGCTATGGCTTCATCGCCCCCGAGGATGGCGGCAAGGACGTTTTTGTGCATATTTCAGCCGTAGAACGCTCTGGCCTGACCGGCCTCGCAGATAACCAGAAACTGTCCTACGAGCTTCAGGAAGGGCGCGACGGTCGCCAGATGGCGGCGGATCTGCGGTTGCTCTGACCGATCAGGCAGGCGGCGGGCATCAGGTCAGGGCGCGGGTGATCACCACCCCCGCCCAAGCCGATACACCCGTCAGCACCGTGCCCCATGTCAGATCCAGCGCCACCATCTGCCAATGCCAATCCTTAAGCGTGGCATAATTGGTGAACTCGTAAGTGCCATAAGCCATAGCCCCCAGCAACCCCCCCACCAACAAGGCCTGCAGCGCATTATCCGCGCGCAGGGCGGGCAGCGATGCGAAATAGAGCAGCCCCCCGATGTAGAACAGGTAAAACACCACCGCTGGCCCCATCCGGATCGGTTCCGCCAGCAGCGGCCCGATATGGGTGGCGAAGGCAGGTTTGATCACCCGCGTCAGCATCAGCGCGTCAAGGATCAGAAAAACCAGCGCGGTTGAGGTATAGAGAACAAAAAGCTGCACGGGGGACCACCTTTCAAATGGTTTTAAAGAGATACGCGCCCCGCCCGCTTTTGGATGAAAGAGGTCTTGCCCCGGAATTTGGCCCCCACCACCACGGCAGAGGCCATCGCAAGGCTTAGCGCCGCTTGTCCAGCTTGCCAAACTCGCTGTCCAGCAGCGCGCGAAGCTTTTTGGCCCCGCCCCGCAGCGCCGCATCCACATTGGCGTCATTATGGGTGACGGTCTGGGGCTGCATCCCTTCCGGGCGCGCCTCTAACGTGCAACGAATATCATTCGGGCCACCCTTGGCCGCCCCGTTCACATCCACCAGATGCACTTCTAGCCGCGACAGCCGCGCTGTCAGATGCCCCAAAGCACCAGTCACGGTGGCCTCGGCCACTTCGGCCAGACGCTCATCGCCCTGAATATGGCTGTCGGTATTGAACTGGAACTGCATCGTTCTTCTCCTTGATGTTATCAGATAGAGGTATGCAATCCATTGACCCCGTGCAAGGGTCGGGACGCGACTGTCGGCGCTTATACCGCCGCCGCGCTGTCGCCGTCACGCGGG
>JBLRWJ010000094.1:0-8330 GCA_047921315.1 Rhodobacterales bacterium
CGTGTCGCGTTTGATCGGATTCATGTATTCACTCCGCAGGATGAGGCAGAGTTTTGACAGAACAACGCGTTCATTCTGCGGCGTGAATTCAATTAAACGCGATGTACTCTAGCCTTGCGGAAACCGCCGTTTCTTTTTGCCCCAAATATCCCGGGGTTTGGGGCAGCGCCCCAATTCTTAGCCCCGTCGCCTGTTGTATCAGCGGCGGATCAGAACAGCGCGCAGATCGTTCACATTGGTTCCCGTCGGCCCTGTGACAAATAACTGATCCACCGCGTCAAAGGCCCGCCACGCATCATGCCCGGCCAGCGTCATGGCGGGATCAATCCCCGCCGCCCGCATCCGCGCCACCGTCTGACCATCGGCAAAGGCTCCGGCATTGTCCTCGGACCCATCAATCCCGTCAGTATCCGCAGCCAGCGCGATGATCCCGTCAAAGCTGTCGATCTGCATCGCCAGCGCCAACAAAAACTCGGTGTTGCGCCCGCCGCGCCCCGCCTTGTCACGGATCGTCACTGTGGTTTCGCCCCCTGACAGCATCACCACCGGTGCCGCAAAGGGCCTGTCACGCCGCGCCACTTCCCGTGCCATGGCCGCATGCATCCGCGCCACCTCCCGCGCCTCACCCTCAATCGCATCGGACAGGATAACCGCGCCCACTCCGGCCGCCTGCGCCACCTGCGCTGCCGCCTCAAGTGACCGTGCCGCTGACGCGACGATATGCACCTCATGCCGGGCAAAACGTGCATCATCGGGGTCGGGGGCGTCTTCGGGGGCCTCATCCAGATAGCGCGCGATCCGGTCCGGCAGGGCAATCGCGTAATCGCGCAGCGCCGCCTGCGCCGCAGCGCGGCCCACCTTGTCAGGCACCGTAGGGCCCGATGCCACCTGCGCCGGATCATCCCCCGGCACATCCGACACGATCAGGCTGACCATCCGCGCAGGCAGCGCCGCCTCTGCCAACCGTCCGCCCTTGATACGACTGACCTGTTTGCGGATCGCGTTCATCGCACCGATCGGCGCGCCCGAGGCCAGAAGCACCTCGTTCAGCGCCACCTCATCGTCCAGCGTCAATCCTTTGGCAGGCGCGGCCAACAGGGCCGACCCCCCGCCACAGATCAGCGCCACAACCAGATCATCCGGCCCCAACCCGGCCACAGCGTCAAATAGCGCATCCGCCGCCGCCAAGCCCGCCGCATCCGGCACCGGATGCGCGGCTTCCATGACGCGGATATGGCGTGTTGGACAGCCATAGCCGTAGCGCGTAACGACAACCCCCTCAACCGGGGCCTGCCACAGATCCTCAAAAGCCGCCGCCAGTTGTGCGGCCCCCTTGCCTGCCCCGATCACCACTGTCCGTCCTTTGGGGCGATCCGGCAGATAGGCAGCCAATGCTTTATGCGGGTCAGCGGCCACCACAGCCGCGTTGAATAAGGACGCCAGAAAAGCGCGGTCTTGCGGGGTCATTGATCAGCTTTCGTCAGTCAGGGTATGCGCCCCTCCCGTTCGGGGCACAATGCGGGGCCAGCGGGTCACAGGATTAAACGCGCCCCTTCCAAGGCACCAGCCATTTCTCGGCGATCCGCATCAGGATGTCGATGCCATAGCCGATGCCCCCCGCCCAGATGATCACCAGCGGGATCAGCGCCAAGGGCGGCACCGGGCGCATGAATTCCACAATGGGATCAAACCAGCCACGGAACCAATCCGACAACCCCATCGCATAGCCCAGCGGTATGCCCACCAATGCGCCCAACAAAAAGCCCGCAATCACCCGATAAAGCGACCAGCCCAGATGCTCCCACAGGGTAAAGTTCTGATAGCCATTCGCCGCAATCTCACCCACACGCGCCACCACCGTTTCCGGCGCCGGAAGCCAGATCGGCTCCATCTGCAACCCTTTTGGCGAGGCAAAATTCAACATGCCACGCGCTGTGACTGACACGCGGCCTGCGGCTGTATCCACGCTGTCGCCCGGCGCCACGGGCTGGCCCTCAATCTCGACAATCCGCGCCCCGTCAGCGCGGGTGATTGCGTCATTGTCATCCCAGACCACCAGACTTGATCGCATCACACCAACCGTGATGGCATCATCCTGGGCAAAGCCCTCATTCGCCGGCACCTCGGGCGGGGTTGCACTTTCGCCAACCGGATGCACCCGCACAAAGACAGTGGCCGCATCGCGGGTGCCATAGGGCGCTTGCACCACATAGGAAAACTGCGTGTCACCGATGAAAGGCCCGGGCACATGGAAAGGGCCCATTTGCTGCCGGTAAAGGCCCCCCAGATCAGGAATATCGTCAGGACGGAAATGATGCTGGCCGCCCGGTCCGGGCGCACGGCGCTTTCATCCCCAAAAGTTACCGTTTTGAGCGAGGTCAAATCATTTCTCGCGCGCCAGTGGCACCGCCCCACCCGGATCAGACCAAAACTGCCGCACGCCCATTTCCGCAAAGGGCAAGCGGTATTCACGGTGAATACGCCCCGGACGCGGGGCCATCACCAGCAGACGCTCACCCAATAACAGGGCCTCTTCAACAGAATGGGTGATCAGGACAATGGTCTTGCCGGTCTCTTTCCACAGTTTCAGAACCAGACATTGCATCTTCTCGCGGGTCAGCGCGTCCAGTGCCCCCAAGGGTTCATCCATTAGAATCACATCGGGATCATTCGCCAAACAGCGCGCCAGCGCCACGCGCGGGCCGAAACTGACATTGTCGCGCACGCTCATCCATTCAAACAGCGCACCTTGTTGAAACACCCGCCCCCTTCCGGTTCGGCCCGGCACAACCCAGAGCGTCAGCCCCGTCGCTGCCAGCTTCTTCTTGCCTGAAATATCCCCGCCGGAGGCGCGCGCCCTTGCGGCGGGGAACTGGCGGGTCGGGAAGCCCCGCCCGCCAGTATCACACCTTAAGACCTCTGCATGACACCGTTCTGGCCCCAGGATGAGGGCAGCGCCTGCCTGCCCCCCGGCAGGCGCTGCCCGGCGGTGCCGCCGGGCGGGGGATATCGGCGATGGCGCGTGTTATGCAGAGGTCTTTTTAATGATTTTCTGGGTTTGCACCAAGGGAACCCTGATGAACGCCTATCTTTTCATGCAATCGAAAGCGCTTTTTCAGCTTGTCTTCAACATCTTGGCCTGAACGCCCAAAACGCGGGCAGAGCGGCTGGCCAATGCTGGACTTAGACATGCCCGGTATCTGGCCCTATTTCTTTGCCCCCGCTTGCGTGTGATACTGCAGGTGAAACCCTGCCCTGTGGCGGGCTTATTTCATGTTCAGACAGATGGAGCGGCAAAATGATGGACGGCAAGTTCGATAATGACATTCAGGCGGTCGTGGATGCCGACCGCGCCCATGTCTGGCATCACCTGAGCCAGCACAAACCCTATGAGACAAGCGATCCCCGCATCATTGTCGAGGGCAAGGGCATGCGCGTCTGGGACCAGAAAGGCAAAGAGCATCTTGATGCCGTGTCTGGCGGTGTCTGGACCGTCAATGTCGGCTATGGCCGCGAGCGGATCGCCAATGCGGTGCGCGACCAGTTGATCAAGCTGAACTATTTTGCAGGCTCCGCCGGTTCCATTCCCGGTGCGATGTTCTCGGAACGCCTGATCGAGAAGATGCCGGGGCTCAGCCGCGTGTATTACTGCAACTCGGGTTCCGAGGCGAATGAGAAAGCCTTCAAGATGGTGCGCCAGATCGCGCATAAGCGTTACGGCGGCAAAAAGCACAAGATCCTGTACCGCGACCGTGATTATCATGGCACCACGATTGGCTGCCTGTCCGCAGGCGGTCAGGACGAGCGCAACGCGCAATATGGCCCCTTTGCCCCCGGCTTCATCCGCGTGCCGCATTGCCTTGAATACCGCGCCGCCGATCAGGGCGCACCGGTGGAGCATTACGGCGAATGGGCCGCTGACCAGATCGAGGCGGTTATTCTGGCGGAAGGCCCCGATACCGTGGGCGCGATCTGCCTTGAGCCGGTCACCGCAGGCGGCGGCGTGATCACCCCGCCTGAAGGGTATTGGCCGCGCGTGCAGGAAATCTGCCGCAAATATGATGTGCTGCTGCATATCGACGAGGTTGTTTGCGGGGTTGGCCGGACCGGCACATGGTTCGGCTATCAGCAATATGGCGTGCAACCCGATATGGTGACCATGGCCAAGGGCGTGGCCTCCGGCTATGCCGCCATCGCCTGCCTGGTCACCACCGAAGCGGTGTTCGACATGTTCAAGGATGACGCCACCGATCCGCTGAACTATTTCCGCGATATTTCCACCTTTGGCGGCTGCACGGCTGGCCCTGCGGCGGCGCTGGAAAACATGGCAATCATCGAAGAGGAAGGCCTGCTGGAGAACACCACCAAGATGGGCCATTACATGCTGGACCGTCTGGCAGAGCTGAAAGACAAGCACGCCGTGATCGGTGATGTGCGCGGCAAGGGGCTGTTTCTTGGGGCCGAACTGGTCGCTGATCGTGACACGCGCGCCCCCGTGCCGGAAAAGCAGGTTCAGATGGTCACCGCGGATTGCATGGCGCAAGGCCTGATCATCGGGGCGACCAACCGCTCGCTTCCCGGCCTGAACAACACGCTGTGCTTCAGCCCTGCCCTGATTGCGACCAAGGATGACATTGACGAGATCATCACCGGCGTGGATGGCGCCCTGACCCGCGTTTTCGGCTGATCCTTTCGGCCAGGGCCCGACACCCGCCTGCCAGCCGAAAGGTTGGCAGGTTTTTTTATCAATCAGGAACAGGATAGGTCATTGTGACCACAACCGCATCACCGGAACGCATCGCATTGGATATGGAAGACCTCTGCATGACACCGTTCCGGCCCCAGGATGAGGGCAGCGCCTGCCTGGGCTGGCGCACTGGCGGGCCGGGGCCGAATGCGCCGACATCGCATGAAACCCAGCCGTTGCAACGTGTTGGGCCGCTCAAAGCGCCTGCCGGGGCGCAGGCAGGCGCTGCCCGGCGGTGCCGCCGGGCGGGGGGCACGGCCCCTCACCTTTGCGCAACACCGGACCTTGTTGAAATGCGGTGGCCGGGTAATATTACGAATTGCCGGGGGGGTAATAATCTGTTTGTCTGCATGACAACGCGATGAGAAAAATGATCGCTGCTGTGATGGTTCTGTCGGTACGGTGTACGGGCAGCTAGGCGGCACAAGGGGGGGAAAAATAAAGCGATGGCAGACAACGCGATCTTGTCGGTGCGCAATTTGGTCAAGGAATTCAGTGGTTTTCGTGCGGTCGATGGTGTGAACATCGACATCAAGGAAGGCACCATTCATGCGCTGATTGGTCCGAACGGTGCAGGCAAAACGACCTGTTTCAACCTTCTGACCAAGTTTCTGACGCCAACCTCTGGCTCGATCGTCTATCGTGGCCAAGACATCACAAACATGAAGCCCGCAGATATTGCCCGGCTTGGCCTTGTGCGGTCATTTCAGATTTCAGCCGTGTTTCCCCATTTTACCGCTATGGAGAACGTGCGCATTGCGTTGCAGCGGCGGCGCGGCGACAGTTTTGATTTCTGGCGCTCGGAGCGTGTTCTGGCTGTGTATGAGGCAGAGGCGCGAGAGCTGCTTGATAGTGTCGGACTGATCGAGTTTGCGGATACTGTGGCGGCTGAACTGTCCTATGGGCGCAAGCGGGCTTTGGAGATTGCCACGACTTTGGCGCTGGAACCCGACATGCTGTTGCTGGATGAACCGATGGCGGGCATGACGCCGCAGGATGTTGACCGTATCTCGGCGCTGATCCGCAGAATTGCCAAGAATCGCACCGTTCTGATGGTCGAGCATAACCTGTCCGTCGTGGCCGAGCTGTCAGACCACATCACCGTTTTGGCACGGGGAAAGGTGCTGGCCGAGGGCGACTATGCGACCGTGTCCAAGACCCCGGCCGTGATTGAGGCCTATATTGGAGTAGGAGATGACTGAGGCGCAGACAATGACAGCCACATCCGCGCAATCTCAGGGCGAGGTCTTGCTACAGGTGCGTGATCTTGAGGCATGGTATGACGAAAGCCATGTGCTCCACAAACTGTCCTTCGACGTGCGCCGCGGCGAGGTTGTGACCCTTCTGGGGCGCAATGGCGCGGGCAAATCGACCACGCTCAAATCGATCATGGGGATCATGGGCAAGCGGTCAGGCTCTGTGGTTTACGGGGGCAAAGAGACGATCGGCTTTGCATCACGCCAGATCGCACGGCTTGGAATTGGCTATGTGCCCGAAGAGCGCGGGATTTTTGCCACGTTGAACGTGGAGGAAAACCTGATGTTGCCGCCAAAGGTGCGGCCCGGCGGGTTTACGGTGGAGCAGATATTCGAATTGTTCCCGAACCTGCGCGAACGCCTGAGCAGCAGTCAGGGCACAAAGCTGTCGGGTGGCGAACAACAGATGCTGGCCATCGGGCGTATTCTGCGCACCGGGGCCAAGATGCTGCTGCTGGACGAGCCAACCGAAGGTCTGGCCCCTGTGATCGTGCAGCAGATCGGCGCAACGATCCAACGGCTGAAGAACGAGGGCTTTACCATCGTGTTGGTGGAGCAGAATTTCCGCTTTGCATCGCGTGTGGCGGACCGGCACTTTATCGTCGAACAGGGCCGGGTTGTGGACATGATCCCCAACAATGAGATGGAGGCGAGCATGGACAAGATCCACGCCTATCTGGGCGTGTGATCAATCAAGCGTGCCGAACAGGAAAAATACCGGCGGCATACCAACAGAGGAGGGTCTAATGAAACATTTAACCAGAATTGCATCGCTCGCGCTTGCGGCGGGGTTTGCCGCGCCGGCGGCGATGGCTGATATCAGCGTCAAGATTGGCGTTCTGAACGACAGGTCCGGGCTTTATGCTGACCTGACCGGCGAAGGTTCGGTGATTGCCACGCGCATGGCGATCGAAGATTTTGGCGCGGCCGAGCGTGGCATTTCGGTCGAGGTGGTATCGGCTGACCACCAGAACCGGCCTGACGTTGCCTCGACCGTGACGCGCCAGTGGATTGATCAGGATGGCGTGGATGTGATCGTTGATGTTCCGACATCTTCGGCGGCACTTGCTGTGAATGACATTGTCCGCGAGCGGGAAAAGATTTTCCTTGTATCGGGTGCTGCAACATCTGACCTGACCGGGTCCGCCTGTTCGCCCTATACCGTCCACTGGACCTATGACACATGGTCACTGGCCAATGGCACAGGCCGCGCGATGGTGGAAGTGGGTGGCGACACCTGGTTTTTCCTGACAGCCGATTACGCCTTCGGCCACGCGCTGGAGCGTGACACAAGCGCCGTGATCGAAGAAACCGGCGGGCAGGTTCTTGGCACGGTGCGTCACCCCTTCCCGGGGCAGGACTTTTCCTCGTTCCTGCTGCAGGCACAGGCATCCGGTGCCAAGGTGATCGGTCTTGCCAATGCGGGCGGCGATACTGTGAACTCGATCATGCAGGCGGCTGAATTCGGCATCACGCAGGCAGGTCAGGCGCTGGCCGGACTGCTGGTGTTCATCACCGATGTTGATGCAATCGGGCTGGAAGACGCGCAAGGGCTGGTGCTGACGGAATCCTTCTACTGGGATCTCAACGATGGCACCCGCGACTTTTCCGAGCGTTTCGCCGAACTGGGCAATGGCAACAAGCCAACCATGGTCCATGCCGGTGTCTACGGGTCTGTGCTGCATTATCTCAAGGCGGTTGAGGCCGCTGGCACCAGCGACAGCGATGCTGTTATGGCGATGATGAAAGACATGGGAACCGACGATCCGCTGTTCGGTCAAGGGGTTGTGCGCCAAGATGGCCGCAAGGTGCATGACATGTATCTGTTCCGCGTCAAGTCACCTGATGAATCCTCGGGTCGCTGGGACTATTACGAACTGCTGAACACCATTCCGGCCGATGTTGCCTTCCGTCCGATGGACGAGGGTAACTGCGCGCTGGTACAATAAAACGGCATCTATCGGCGGCGGCGCGCATCATCGTGCGCCGCCGCTTCGATTGATCTTACGGGGACAGACCATCATGCTGTTCGAGCTTCTCGGCATCACTCCACAGGCCCTTTTTGGCCAGCTTCTTCTGGGGCTGATCAACGGATCTTTTTATGCGCTGCTCAGTCTGGGGCTGGCGATCATCTTCGGGCTGCTCAACATCATCAACTTCACCCATGGCGCGCAATATATGCTGGGCGCTTTCGGGGCATGGATGCTTTTGCACTATACCGGCCTGAACTACTGGTATGCGCTTATTCTGGTGCCGATCGCTGTCGGGATCACGGGTGTCATCATCGAGCGGTTGTTGATTTCGCGCCTGTATCATCTGGACCATCT
>JBLRWJ010000094.1:8430-10818 GCA_047921315.1 Rhodobacterales bacterium
ATGGGGGCAGACCTGATCATCGTGGTCTTTGCCGTGGTGGTGATCGGCGGCATGGGTTCTATCCTCGGGGCAATCCTGACAGGATTTGCGCTTGGACTGGTCGAGGGGTTAACCCGCGTGTTCTACCCTGAAGGATCCGCTGTGGTGATCTTTGTGATCATGGCAATCGTTCTGCTTGTCAAACCCACTGGCCTATTCGGGAGGGCAACCTGATGTCGAATGAGAACAACACCGCTGCCAACGAGCTTCAGATCGCGCAACCATCCCGTGGGATGCCGCGTCATCATCAGATGATTTTTGCCGGGCTGCTGATCGCGGCGCTGATTGCGCCCTTCATGCTCTATCCGGTCTTTCTGATGAAAGTGCTGTGCTTTGCCCTGTTTGCCTGTGCTTTCAATCTGTTGCTTGGCTTTGGCGGGCTGCTGTCCTTTGGCCATGCAGCCTATTTCGGGGCGGCCAGCTATGTTGCGGCGCATGCTGCCAAAGTATGGGGCCTGACACCGGAACTGGCGATCCTGACAGGCACGCTGGCAGCCGGGGTCCTGGGGCTGATCTTTGGATCGCTGGCGATCCGGCGGCAAGGTATCTATTTTGCCATGGTCACGCTTGCCTTCGCGCAAATGGTTTACTTTTTCTCGCTACAGGCGCCCTTCACAGGTGGGGAAGACGGCATTCAGGCGGTGCCACGCGGAAGGCTGTTCGGCCTGCTGGATCTGCGGTCTGACTTCACGCTTTACTTCGTTGTGCTGGCCATCACCTTTATCGGGCTGTTGATCATTTACAGGGTGATCCATTCGCCCTTTGGCCAAGTCCTCAAGGCCATCCGCGAGAATGAGCCAAGGGCGATCTCGCTTGGCTACCGGACCTCGCAGTATAAACTGGCGGTCTTTGTTCTGTCAGCAACGCTGGCAGGCTTGGCGGGTGCGACCAAGGCGCTGGTGTTCCAGATCGCCACGCTGACCGATGTTCACTGGAGCATGTCAGGCGAGGTGGTGCTGATGACGCTGATCGGCGGTATGGGCACCGTGTTTGGCCCGATTGTCGGCGCTGTTGTGATTGTGACGGCGCAGAACTATCTGGCGGGCTTTGGCGCTTGGGTGACGATCATCCAAGGCGTGATCTTCGTGGTGGCGGTGATGATGTTCCGTCAGGGCATTGTCGGCCTTCTGGCACGGATCCTGCGCAAACCGCTCTGACACGATCCAAGGCAAAGATGATAACACCCGCGTTCCCCTGTCAGGGCACGCGGGTATTTCTTTTGATGCAAGGCGCGCGCGGCCCGCGCTCAGATGGCCCTATTCCGCGCAGCGAAGCCGGGCTTCAAGGGCTGATGCGCCGGCAAAGGGGCCTGCATCAACAGCGTTCAGTTGACCATTTTGCAAAGTGATCCGCAGCACACGGCCCCAATCAGACGATGGCACCAAAATCTGTGGGCCCGCCCCCTGCGGACCACGGCCACAATCACGCACGCCTCCGGTGATGAAATTCTCACCGATCCGGTGGTTGCTGACCCCGCCCAGCCGCGCCAGCGGCACAAACCGCTCCCCCGCCAATCCCACCAGAACCATGCGCCGCGCCAGATGCGGCATCTCGACATAGGCGATCTCAGGCAGCCCATCCCCGGTGAAATCCCCGATCCCGGCCAAAGCAAGCCACCGGAACCGGGTTCCGATAAAATCATCCGCCGCGCGCAAGGTCAGGCTAAGGGTGCCATCCGCACCCTGTTGCACTTGCCACGCGGTCAGCCGCGCGCCTTGTCGTTGATCACTTTCGACCGCCACAATTTCAGGGATGCCGTCACCGTCAATATCCCACAGGCGCGGGGCGATATCCTCGAACACGCGGGCCTCAGACAACCTGAGCAGGAGGGTCTTGTTGCCCGCTACGCTGACTTCCAATGCGCCAAATCCGGGCAAGTCGCCAAGGACATTGTGGGGGTAGCGGTTTGTCGGCTCTGTAAAGCGGGCAGATAGCGGGGCGACAGGCTCGGCCATGGCTGTGGCCGCCACGCTCAGGCATAGCGCCATCAAACCAAGGCGCAGGCCAACCTGTTGCGCGTGGCAAGGGTGGCGGGTATCGTTCCGGTTACGCATCAATCTGTCCTTGTTCCTGCGGCACCACCTGCCCCATCAAATCCATCCGCACAAAAACCATCCGCGCACAGGCGGTTTGCCCTGTCCTGTTTACAAGACTCGGCCATCGACGATCTGTTACAGGGTTAGCAGGATTTTTTGTAACGATATCCCGTCTTGCAGGGCTTATTGCTAAAGCGCCGGAATCATCGGGGTCTACGCCGTGATAGACACATAACGCACACAGGCTTTGCCGCCGCCTCTATTGACAGATCGTCGCGCGCCGCTTTGGCGCGACGCAGCCCATTGCTTAGGG
>JBLRWJ010000095.1:0-10797 GCA_047921315.1 Rhodobacterales bacterium
TGCCGCGCAGGCGCATGGCGACGATCGAGGCAAGACGGCCCAGAACAACGCCTTCAGCGTCGATCAGGATCCATTTCTTTTCGATATCCGCCGGAGTAGCAGAAAAGGTTTTCATTGCGGGGTTACCCTTGTTCAGTTCGGGACAGGTCCAGATGCGGCCATGTCCAATGCGATTGCGGGGTTATATCCACCCAGCAATCGCAGTCAAGCGCCATGATCAAGGTTTAATCGTTGTATTTCAGTGCCTTATAAAATAGGTATCTAAATACCCCATGTTCTAGCCCTGCGGCGGGATCGAATATGTCATGGCCGCCCGCGCGACAGGCTCTGCCATGCCCTCGGAATAGAGCAGCACATCGCCCACCGCCAGCACGCGCCCCAGCTTGAGCAGGCGGCACTCAGCGATCAGATCCACCCCCGCAGCAGGCTTGCGCATGAAATCAAAGCTGGCATTCGTGGTCACCGCCAGCGCCTTGGGACCGATCATCGCCATCACCGCCAGATAGATCGACACATCCGCAAGCGCAAACATCGACGGGCCGGACACCGTGCCACCGGGGCGCAAATGCCGCTCGCCAACATTCAGCCGCATGGTGATCTGCATTGGCGCCACCTCTTCAACCGTGAAATCCTCCGCCACCTGCGGAAACACCTGCGCGATGAACTGCTCCAGATCCTCACGCGTCATTTTCAACGCCATGCTTGTTCTCCCTTTCCTGTTGCGCCTAGAGTTGGCCGGAACATGGACGGAGGACAAGATGGCTTTACTGGAACGTAACGACAAGGGCGCGGTGGCGCATTTGCAGATGAACGCCCCCGAGAAGCTCAACGCGCTGTCCGATGCGATGCTTGAGGCGCTGCAGAATGCGTTTGACGCGCTGGCCGAGGACACATCGATCCGCGCCATCGTCCTGTCCGGCGCGGGCAAAGCCTTTTGCGCGGGTCACGACCTGAAAGAGATGACAGCAGGCCGTCAGGCCGAGGATGGGGGGGCGGCCTATTTCAAAGACCTGTTTGACCGCTGCGCCAGGATGATGATGACAGTGCAGCGCCTGCCCCAGCCGGTGATCGCGCAGGTCCACGGCATTGCCACCGCCGCGGGCTGTCAACTGGTGGCAAGCTGCGACATGGCCGTGGCCGCAGAAGGCACGCGCTTTGGCGTCAACGGGGTGAATATCGGCCTGTTCTGTTCCACACCGATGGTCGCCCTCACCCGGAACATCCCGCGCAAACAGGCGTTTGAGATGCTGACAACAGGGCAATTCATCCCGGCCACCCGCGCCGAGGCGCTGGGCCTTGTCAACCGTGTGGTGCCGCCGGAATCACTGCAAAGCGAAACGCAAACCCTTGCCAACATGATCGCGGATAAACTGGGGGCTGTGGTCAAGATCGGCAAACAGGCGTTCTACGCCCAACTCGATATGCCCGTGGATCAGGCCTATGCCTATACCGGTGATCTGATGGTGCAGAACATGCTGTATCGCGACACGGCCGAAGGAATCAGCGCCTTTATTGAAAAGCGCCATCCGGACTGGACACAGTAGGGTATTGTTAACCATTTCGTGCCGATTACGGCAAAGCACCGCTGATCATACGCGGGGCTTTGCCTAAAGCGTGTCGCGTTTGATCGGATTCATGCATTCACTCCGCAGGATGAGGCAGCGTTTTCGAAGAACAACGCGTTCATTCTGAGGAGTGAATTCAATTAAACGCGATGTGCCCTAAACGAACAGATTTGTGGCGAATTTGGTTAAGTGTTTCCCATTCGCAGCCGCATATTTTCCACATTTGCCACTAGGCCGCCGCAATCATCACTGATAGTGATCTGTGTATACGGCAATGATCGCCGTTCTGCGAAGCGGGTGTGGGTCACCTCCGGCAGTTTCCCTCCAGGTCAGCCTCTCTCTGACCGCCGAAACATGAAACGGGTGACCCACTCGACCGGCCTTCCCCCCTTCCCAAAAGGCCCGGCTTGGCCTAAATCACCCTCATGGATAAAACACTTCACATCATCGGCGGCGGTATGGCCGGATCAGAGGCCGCATGGCAGGCCGCGAATATGGGCATTCGCGTGGTCATCCACGAAATGCGCCCCAAGGTCGGCACCTTTGCCCATCGCACCGGACATCTGGCCGAAATGGTCTGCTCCAATTCGTTTCGCTCGGATGATGATGAACAAAACGCCGTGGGCCTGCTGCATTGGGAAATGCGGGCGGCAAACGGGTTGATCATGCAGATGGCGCAGAAACACCGCCTGCCCGCTGGCGGTGCGCTGGCGGTGGATCGTGATCCTTTCGCAGAATCGGTCACGACCGCATTGACCGCGCATCCCAATATCACGGTCGATTATTCCGAGATCACCGAACTACCTGATAGCGGCCATTGGATCATCGCCACCGGCCCCCTGACCAGCGAGGGTCTGGGCCGCGCCATCGCGGCGCAAACCGGAACTGACGCGCTGGCATTCTTCGATGCGATCGCCCCGATCGTCTATGCCGACAGTATCGACATGTCCGTGGCATGGGAACAATCCCGCTATGACAAGGGTGAAACCGAGGCCGAGCAAAAGGCCTATATCAACTGCCCCATGACCAAAGACCAATATGAAGGCTTCATTGACGCGCTGCTGGCCGCCGACAAGACAGAATTTCATGAAGGTGAGACCGCTGGTTACTTTGACGGCTGCCTCCCGATCGAAGTGATGGCCGAACGCGGCCGCGAAACCCTGCGCTTTGGCCCCATGAAACCCGTTGGCCTGACCAACCCCCATGCGCCGGATGTCAAACCCTATGCGGTTGTGCAACTGCGCCGCGACAATGCCTTGGGCACGCTCTACAATATCGTCGGTTTCCAGACCAAGATGAAATACGGCGCGCAAACCGCTGTTTTTAAAATGATACCCGGGCTACATGATGCCAGCTTTGCCCGTCTGGGCGGCATCCACCGCAACACGTTCATCAACTCGCCCACGCTGCTGGATGATCAGATGCGGCTGCGCGCGCGTCCGCATATCCGCTTTGCCGGACAGATCACCGGCGTTGAAGGTTACGTCGAAAGCGCCGCGATGGGCCTTCTGGCGGGACGTATGGCTGCCGCAGAGATCCTCGGCCAGCCGACTGGCGCCCCCCCGCAAGACAGCGCCATGGGCGCCCTGATCCACCACATCACAGGCGGGGCCGAGGCCAAGACCTTCCAGCCGATGAACGTCAATTTCGGCCTGTTCCGCCCCGTTGATGGCCTCAAAGGTGGACGGCGCGGGCGCAAAGACCGCTACAAAGCCTATACAGACCGCGCCAAAGCAGCATGGACAGACTGGTTGGGGCAACATGCCGCCCACAATAGCGCCGAACAGAACACCATAGCCGCGCAATAGGGCTAATGTATCGCATGATCTATGCCTCGCTACCCTTTGAATGAAAACGAAAACTGTCACAAGGTTTGCGCCATCGCCAACCGGGCCATTGCATCTGGGCCACGCCTATGCCGCGATTTTTGCCCATGATATGGCCAGCGCTGCGGGGGGGCGGTTTCTCCTGCGGATCGAAGACATAGACCAATCCCGCGCGCGCCCCGAATGGGAAAGCCTGATTGAGCAGGATCTGCGCTGGCTTGGCCTGTCATGGGAAACCCCTGTCATGCGCCAGTCAGACCGCCTGCCCGTCTATCAGGACGCCCTGCAAAACCTATGGCAACGCGGCCTGATTTACCCTTGCCATTGCACCCGCCGCGACATTCTTGATGCGATCGCGGCCCCGCAGGAAGGCAGCGCGCCCAACCTTGGCCCTGACGGCATTGTTTATCCCGGCACCTGTCGCCATGACCATCACGGCACTGCCCCCCGCCCCAATGCGGCGCTGCGCCTGAACATGGCCCGCGCCCTCAACTGCATCCGCGCAGGCATCGCCTTTACCGAGGACGGCACGGGGCCACAGGGCCAGAACGGCCTGCAAACCATTGATCCTAAGCATCTTTTGGCAAATGTAGGCGATATCGTTCTGGCCCGCCGCGATATGGGCACCTCCTACCACCTGTCCGTCGTCCTGGATGACGCCGCCCAAGGCATCACCCATATCACCCGTGGTCACGACCTGTTCGATGCCACCCAGATCCACGTCTTGCTGCAACGGTTATTTGATCTGCCAACACCGCGATACCACCACCACCGCCTTATCCGCGATGCGCAGGGCAAACGTCTGGCCAAACGCGATGATGCGCGCGCAATCCGCAGCTATCGCGCCGACGGGATCACGCCGGATCACCTCAGACGTATGATAGGGCTCTGAAACCTTCACATCATCGTTCTGTAAATACTCAAAAAATCAACGATCCATCGGGGCCATCAGCTCGATCTCATCGCCCTGCCGCACCGCTGTGTAAAAACAGCTCTGGCGGTTGGTGTGACAGGCAGGCCCGGTCTGGCGGACGCGCACAAGCAGGCAGTCGCGGTCACAATCCAGCCGGAAATCAACCAGTTCCTGCACATGCCCGCTGCTTTCCCCCTTGATCCAGAATGCCTGCCGCGAGCGGCTCCAATAGGTGACGCGGCCTGTCTCCAGCGTGCGGGTCACCGCATCCGCATTCATCCAGGCCATCATCAGCACGTCACCCGTGACATCATCCTGTGCAATCACCGGGATCAAGCCCGCATCATTGTAAATCAAATTGGCAGGATCGAATTTCATGGCGAAAACCTTTTGCATCGGAGGCGGACAACCCTATTTAAGGGGCATATCTGGAAAGGAAAAGCCATGAGCGGCGAAACAGACCTTATCAAGCTTTACTCGACGCGTATTCTTGCGCTGGCCGCCGATATGCCCCACACCGCGCGCCTGCCTGCGCCGGACGCAACTGTCAAGCGCCGCTCGCCGCTGTGCGGCTCAACGGTCACGGTTGATGTAAAGGTCACAGATGGCCGCATTTCGGATTACGCCCATGATGTCAAAGCCTGCGCTTTGGGACAGGCGGCCGCGGCTGTTGTCGGCCACGCGATCCTTGGCTGCACGCGCCTGCAGGTGGATCTGGCACTTTCGGAACTCAAAGCCATGCTGAAATCGGATGGCCCCACACCCACAGCCCCCTTCGATGGGCTGGAGGTTCTGCGCCCGGCGCAAGACTACAAGAACCGCCACGCCTCTATTCTGTTGGCGCTAGAGGCGATATCGCAAGCCATGGCCGAGGCTGAGCAGGCACATTGCGCCTGAACTTCTGATAAAACGGTTTAAAAAAAACCGCCGCACTTCCAGACGGAAGGCGGCGGAAAGTGGCGTGTCTTGGCAAATCCGGGGCGGAACCCACAACCGGGGATGGCTGTGAACGTCATCGGAACAGGCAGTATCCGTGAAACATGCATCAGATTGGGACAGGCAGATGCAGCGCGCCACCGGACCAAGACCGCAGGCAGATAGAAGAAAACTCAGGCAAAGTTCGGCAGATGCAGACCAACGACAAGGATGATCAACAAGGCCATGGCCCCGATCGCATCGGATATAAGCGTTTCACGCGAGCGTTCGATAACGGATCTGATCTGATCAAGCATGATTTTATCCTTTCGTCGTGATGGCACCGTCGGTGTTGCCCCTTTGTTCTCATATTCTTAATGGCTTGTAAAGAACTTTATAGGAACATTAGTGAACAAACCGGCACAATAAAGGGCACGCTGCACTTAACCAACTGATATTAAACGAATAGCCTGATCCTGCTCCATCAGCCATAATAGCACACGCGCCGCCTTGCCCCGCGCATTTGTCAGGCTCGGGTCATCCGCCATCAACTTGCGGGCATCACTTTGGGCCACAGCCATCAATGCGGCCTGCCGTTCCAGATCGGCCACGCGAAACCGGGGCAGGCCGGATTGCGCTGTACCGATCAGATCGCCTGCCCCGCGCATGTCCAGATCGGTTTCGGCAATCCGAAACCCGTCCTCGGTATCGCGCAGCGTGGTCAAACGCCTCTCCGCCGTATCAGATAGTGGCGCACGATAAAGCAGCAGACAGGTCGAAGCCCCCTCGCCCCGCCCCACGCGCCCACGCAACTGATGCAACTGGGCCAGCCCGAAAATCTCGGCCTGTTCTATGACCATAATCGTTGCATTGGGGACATTGACGCCCACCTCGATCACCGTTGTCGCCACCAGAACAGCCGTTTTGCCCGCCTGAAACGCGGCCATCGCGGCATCTTTGTCAGCGGCAGGCATCTGACCATGGACCAGCCCCACAACCCCCTCGCCCAGAATGGCGCGCAGATGTTTGAACCGGTCTTCCGCTGCTGTCAGATCAACCGCCTCGCTTTCCTCAACCAAAGGGCAGACCCAATAGGCCTGCTGCCCGGCGATAATGGCACGACGCAAATGAGCAACAACCTCATCCATACGTTTGCTGGATACCATCACCGTTTTAATCGGCAGAC
This sequence comes from Rhodobacterales bacterium, assembly GCA_047921315.1. Taxonomy (GTDB): domain Bacteria; phylum Pseudomonadota; class Alphaproteobacteria; order Rhodobacterales; family Rhodobacteraceae; genus Seohaeicola. Next base: position 6,406 of record JBLRWJ010000095.1, read on the forward strand.
GGCCCGGTGGCTTTTCATCCAGGATCGACACATCCATGTCGCCATATTGCGCCAAAGCAAGGCTGCGCGGGATGGGTGTGGCGGTCATCACCAAGACATCCGCACCCGCACCTTTTTTACCCAATTCCAAACGTTGTCGCACACCGAACCGGTGCTGCTCATCCACGACCGCCAACCGAAGATCTGCAAATTCCACGTCTTTTTGAAAAACCGCATGGGTGCCCAGCAATATCTGAATTTCGCCGCGCACCAGCGCATCCAGCTTGGCGCGACGCTCCGCCCCTTTGTCACGTCCGGTCAAAAGCTCCAGAACAACGCCACAAGAGGCCGCCATGGGGCGCAGGCTTTCGAGATGCTGACGCGCCAGAATCTCGGTCGGTGCCATCATCACACCCTGACCGCCCGCCTCAACCGCGACCAGAAGCGCCAGAAAGGCCACCAGAGTTTTCCCTGCCCCCACATCACCTTGCAACAAACGGTTCATCCGGTGCGGTTTTGCCATATCGCGGGCAATGTCCTCTATCGCCCGCAGTTGAGCCTGCGTTGGTGTATAGGGCAGTGAGGCCAACACCCGCGCCTGCAACCCCCCTGTTCCATGGCTTTCACGCCCCTTGGAACGGCGCAGGTTTGCGCGCGCCAAGGCCAGCGTGATCTGATGCGCCATCATCTCATCATAGGCCAGCCGCTCGCGCATGGGGCAGGTTGCGGCAAGATCCCCGGTTTGTGCAGGCCTGTGGGCCGCCTGCACCGCCACCGCCCAATCCGGCCAGCCAGCCCGACGTTTCTGCTCCGGATCAATCCATTCAGCCAGATCCGGCACCCGCAGCAACGCGGATTGTGCTGCTTTGAACATCTGCTTCTGGCTGACACCTGCGGTCAGCGGATAAACCGGCTCGAATGCCGGGATGTCATCAGCCTCTTCCGGTCGCAACAGGTAATCCGGATGCACCATCTGGGCAATCCCATCAAACAGTTCCACCCGCCCCGACACGACGCGCCGCTGTCCTGTTGGCAATTGTTTTTGCAAATACTCCCCGCGTGCGTGAAAAAAAACGAGCTGAAATGACATGGCCGCGTCCTCAACCGAGATCCGGTAGGCACCACCTTTGGTTCTTGGTGGCGTGTGTTTTCCTATCAATACCTCAACCGTTGCCACTCCCGGCAAGACGGCATCGCGCAGCGTTGCACGTCTGGCCCTGTCCACACCGGAATGCGGCAAGGTAAAAATCAGATCGCGTGGCCGCGTGATCTGAAGATGTTCCAACAATTGCGCAGTTTTGGGGCCAATACCCTCCAGCGTTTCGATCCCCGCGAACAAGGGAAACAGGATTTCGGGCCGCCCGCTCATACCGCGCCGATCAACCGCAGCCAACCATCCTCATCCAGTGTTTCAATACCCAGTTCGGCCGCCTTTTTCGCCTTGGAGCCAGCCCCCGGCCCCGCAACAAGAATATCGGTCTTGGCACTGACAGACCCTGCCACCTTTGCGCCCAAGGCCTCGGCCCGGGATTTGGCCTCTGCTCTGGTCATTTTTTCCAAACTACCCGTAAAAACCACTGTCTTGCCAGCAACCGGGCTATCCAGAACCACATTGCGTTGCGCGTCCCTGACCGAAAGATGCGCAACCAGCCGGTCTATGCTTGCCCGTTCTTGAGGTTGGGTAAACGCCGTGACCAAAGCGCGCGCCATAACCTTGCCAACACCATCGACCGAGAGCAGATCATCCCAATCCGGCCCCTCCCCACCGGCAGCGCCATCCATAGCAGCCACAAAGGCCGCCCAAGTGACATAATGGGTCGCAACAAGTTGCGATGCCGCTTCCCCCATATGACGGATCCCCAAAGCAAAAAGAAGCCGCGCAAAGTCGATCCTCCGCTTATCGTCAATTGCCGCAAAAAGATTGGCCGTACTCCTTTCGCCCCAGCCGTCCCTGTTTTTCAGCTTGGACAGATTACCCTCATCGCGTTGACGAAGCGTGAAGATATCCGCAGGCTCCCGGATCGGCAGCACATCGTCATGATAGAACATCTCGATCTGTTTGGCGCCAAGACCTTCAATGTCAAAAGCCCCCCGGCCTATAAAATGCTTCAATTTTTCAACCGCTTGCGCAGGGCATATCAAACCGCCAGTGCAGCGCCGCACGGCGTCACCCTCTTCGCGGATCGCCGCAGACCCGCATTCCGGACAGCGATCCGGAAACACGAAAGGCGCGCCATCAGCATTGCGTTTGGACAGATCAACATCTGCAATCTTGGGAATCACATCCCCCGCGCGATAGACCTGCACCCAATCCCCGACGCGGATGTCCTTGCCATCCCGGATCACATTGCCACGCGCATCACGCCCGGCGATGTAATCTTCATTGTGCAACGTCGCGTTGGATACAACCACCCCGCCCACAGTGACCGGCAAAAGCCGCGCCACAGGGGACAGCGCACCAGTGCGGCCAACCTGAATATCGATCCCCTCCAACCGGGTCCAAGCCAGTTCGGCCGGGAATTTATGCGCGATTGCCCATCGCGGAGTTGTCGAACGAAAACCAAGCCGCCCCTGCAAGCCCAGATCATTCACCTTATAAACGACCCCGTCGATATCATAGCCCAATGTCGCCCGCTGCGCTTCGATCAGGCGGTAATGGGCCAGCATATCCTCGGGCCCATGGCATAGCCGGGTCAGATCATTGGTGACAAAACCCAGAGCGGCCAAACGGCCAAGCGCCTCCGATTGGCTCTTGGCCAATGGCGCTGAGAGAGCCCCCCAGCCATAGGCAAAAAACCGCAATGGGCGCGCGCGCGTCACAGAGGCATCCAACTGGCGCAAAGATCCGGCAGCCGCATTGCGAGGATTGGCGAAAATCTTGCCACCGGCCTCGGCCTGCCTTGCGTTGAGAGCGGCAAAATCGGCATGGCTCATGTAAACTTCGCCCCGCACCTCCAGCAGATCAGGCGCCCCGGTCAACCGTGCGGGGATTGTCGCAATCATGCGCGCATTCTCCGTGACGTTTTCACCAACGGTTCCGTCCCCCCGCGTTGCCGCGTGAACCAGCTCTCCGCCTTCATAGCGCAGGGACAAAGACAAGCCGTCAATCTTTGGCTCTGCCGTATAGTCCACCGCCGCGTTGCCAAGGTTAAGATATTTTCGGATAAATTCGTCAAATTCAACGATATCGGAATCGTCAAACGCATTGCCCAATGACAGCATCGGTAGCGCATGCGTGATCTTGCCAAAACCATCCGCCAGCGCGGCACCGATCTGATCGCTCGGGCTATCGGCGCGCTTGAGATGGGGAAAGCGCGCCTCGATCGCGGTGTTTCGCTGTTTTAACCGATCATATTCCGCATCAGACATCTGCGGCGCATCGCGCGTGTGATAGGCCGTGTTGGCAGCCCCGATAAGGATCGCCAACCGTGCGAGTTCGGCTTTGGCGTCATCCACAGACAATTCATCGGGGGCGCGCATGTCATCGGCCTGCCCTTCAGCGGTCTTGCGCATCTTTTCCGTCACGTTTTCCCCCTGTCACGCAGCCTTGATCCACAGACAATGTGATAGGGGGGCTTGGCTGCAAGGTCCAGTCAGTCAGCAAACTGTGATGCGTTGCTCCGGGACGGGGCGGTTACCTGTCAAGCACCGATGGCCAGCCGATGTGTATCAATATCGGCGGGTTCAGGATCACGTAGAACGTAGCCGCGGCCCCAGACGGTTTCGATATAGTTTTCCCCACCGGTCGCGACAGCCAATTTCTTGCGAAGTTTACAGATAAAGACATCGATGATCTTCAATTCAGGCTCATCCATGCCACCATAGAGGTGATTCAAGAACATTTCTTTGGTCAAGGTGGTGCCTTTGCGCAAACTCAGCAATTCCAGCATCTGATATTCCTTGCCTGTCAGATGCACACCCTTGCCGCCGACATCCACCGTTTTGGCATCAAGGTTCACATTGATCTTGCCAGTTCTGATGACTGATTGGGAATGACCTTTCGACCGCCGGATGATCGCATGGATGCGGGCGACCAGTTCATCACGGTGGAATGGTTTTGTCAGATAGTCATCCGCGCCAAAGCCGAAACCCTTGATCTTGTTATCCGTGTCATCCGCCCCTGACAGAATGAGGATCGGGGTTTCGATCCGCGCCAGCCGGAGCTGGCGCAACACCTCATGCCCGTGCATATCGGGCAGACCCAGATCAAGCAGGATCAGGTCATAATCATACAGCTTGGCCAGATCGATCCCCTCCTCCCCGAGATCCGTTGTATAGACGTTCAGATTTGCATGGGTCAGCATCATTTCGATACTTTTCGAGGTCGTAGGATCGTCTTCAACCAGCAGCACTCGCATGGACACACTCCGTCAAGGTTCGTCATCAGACCTGAACTTGACCAAAAATAGTTAA
>JBLRWJ010000096.1:0-10735 GCA_047921315.1 Rhodobacterales bacterium
TATCACTATCCCAACGTCCTTTGCGCGGTGCAGATCACTGGCCGCGCGCTGGTTGATTGGCTGGAACATGCCGCAGGACAGTTCAACCGGATCGAACCGGGCCAGCAGGACCAGATGCTGCATGATCCGGGCTTTCCTTGTTATAATTTTGATGTGATTTGCGGCCTGCGCTACGTGATCGACCCGACCAAACCCGCACGGTTCAATCCTGACGGGCAGTTGCTGAACCCGAACGCATGGCGGGTGCGTGACATCTTTTACAAGAACCAACCTGTTCTGCCGGATCAGCGGTTCATCGTCGCCACCAATTGCTACCGTGCAAGCGGCGGCGGGGGATTTGCGGAATCGGTCCCGATGCAAACGGTGCCCCTACCCGAAACCACGCGGATCTATGACGTTCTGGCCGATTATATCTCGGACAGGCCCCTGATCACGCCTGTCACCCGCCCTGTCTGGCGCTTTGCCCCTGCTCCGGGCACCTCGGTCCTGTTTGACAGCGCCCCCGCTGCTGCTGCCGCTATGAAGGGGCTGACCGGTGTGCGGATCGAAACCGTGGGACCGGCCCCTGACGGTTTTGTCCGGTTCAGGCTATATCTGTAAGGGGTTTGTGCAGTTCGCACGGCCAATCCCTGTAGACCAAGACGTGATCTTGCGAATCCTGTCACCGCCCCCTATATGAGGGGCGAGAGGTTGGCGCGGGCAGGCACCTCGCCAACCCGGTCAGATCCGGAAGGAAGCAGCCGTAACGAGCCTCGCTTGGGTCGTTGTCCAGCCTCTCACCCTATCCTCCAGCGTCGGTGACACGGTCGCGCCCCTTGCGCGAGCCGCGAAAACAGGCCAAGCATCAGGCTGATCCCCGCGTTGCAACGAAAGGCCATGATGCCAGCCGATACCCCCTTGGGCACCCCCACCCTGGACGATGGCACCGGGCCAGATCTGACACTGGCCGATCTGGGCTGGTCAGATCATTTCGCACAGGACTGCGCCGGAATGGATGCCACGCTTGTTCCCACGCTTGTTCCCATGCGGGTGTGTGCGGTGCAACGCGCCACCGCAACAGGCATTGGCCCGGACGGTGAAAGACCGCTGGGATATCCGCCTGAATTGCGCGCAGGCAAGCTTGCCGTGGGCGATTGGGTCTTGGTCGATGCCGAAACCGGACGCATCGCCCGCGTACTGGACAGGGTTTCGGTGCTGAGCAGACGCGCCGCCGGGATCGAGGCAAAGCCGCAACTGCTGGCGGCAAATGTGGATACGCTGTTCATCACCACCTCATGCAATGCCGATTTCAACCCCGCCCGGCTGGAGCGGTATATGGTGCTGGCGCTGGATGCCGGGGTGGACCCCGTGATTTTGCTGACCAAGACGGATCAGGCCGATGATCCTGACAGCTATGTCACGCAGGCCCGCGCGCTTTCGGATAAACTGGCAGGCGTTATCGCGCTGAACGCCAAAGACCCCGCGCAGGTGGCGCATCTGTCACAATGGTGTGGCCCGGGGCGGACGGTTGCCTTTGTCGGCTCATCGGGTGTTGGAAAATCAACGCTGATCAATGCCCTGACTGGCAGCGGGCAAGCCACCGCCGCCATGCGCCAGGATGATGCCAAAGGGCGCCACACCACCACCGCGCGGTCGCTGCATCTGATGGCGGGGGGCGGCTTGGTCATCGACATGCCCGGCATGCGCGAATTGGGCTTGCATGACGTCTCAGGCGGTATTGACGAATTGTTTGATGACATCACGGCCCTGACCACGCAATGCAGGTTTCGTGATTGCAAACATATGGCGGAACCGGGTTGTGCCGTGCAACAGGCGGTGTCTGATGGGCTGCTGGATGCGGCACGGCTGGACCGCTGGCGCAAACTGAAATCGGAAGACGCGCTCAACAGCACCTCCATGACGGTCAGCCGCCGCCGCGCACGCGCGCTGGGCAAGGCGCATCAGGCCGAACAACTGGCCAATCGCAATGCCAAAGGATCAAAACCCGCCTCAAAACCCACCAAAGGTCCGCGCAAAAGCTGAACCGCAGGCGAGAGCGTAACGCGTTAAGGCCGCGCCTTGGTTTTGCGGCGCAGGCTCCATTCCATCTGGGCATCGGTTTCGATGGCACAGGCGCGCACGCCCCGCAGACGCCTGAGCGCGGGGCCTGCTGCCTCGCCTGCCTCGATCATCAGACGCAGGGCAATCATCCCTGACCGCCCGCACCCGCCCCGACAATGCACCAGAACCCGCCCGCCACCTGCCAGCGCCTTGCGGGCATGCGCGCTCAGCTCTGGCCAGCCTTTGTTGACATCGCTGTCCGGCACACCGAAATCAGGGATCGGAAAATGAACCCAGCGCGCCCCACGCTCCTGCATGTCCTGCCCCAGCCCCTCAGACCCATGCGCGACCATTTCAGCACGCGGCGTCAGACTGATGACCAGCGCTGGCTGCCATTCGCGCATATGCTCCAGATCAGCGGCATAATCACCGCCGCCCCCCGGCAAAGGCGCAATCGCCAGAATGCCACCGCCCACGGGCAAGGCGTGAATCACCAGATCAGACATCCGGGCAACACCACGCCGCAATCACGCCGCCGCGCTCTGCCACCTTGGGGCAGCTTGCCCGCATCGTTTTCCGTTTCATGATCGATCCCCCCCGGAACCCGGCCTGACCTGCCCAGATTACACCAATGGCGGTCTTGGAAAAGCCCGGATTCGCGCAGCCGATGGCTGGACGCGGGCGGGCCGATTGCCTAGGTTGATGTCTGATCCAAACCTCCGAGGTAGAATGACCCAGACCCAAGCCACCGGCTACCGCGTTCTGGCCCGCAAATACCGGCCAGAAACCTTTGCCGATCTGGTCGGTCAGGATGCGATGGTGCGCACGCTGCGCAATGCCTTTGCCGCAGACCGGATTGCGCAGGCGTTCATCATGACGGGCATCCGTGGCACCGGCAAAACCACCACGGCGCGGATCATCGCCAAGGGGATGAACTGTATCGGCGTGGATGGCACAGGCGGGCCGACCACCGATCCTTGCGGTCAATGCGAACATTGCACCGCAATCATGGAAGGCCGCCATGTCGATGTGATGGAGATGGACGCCGCCTCGCGCACCGGGGTGGGCGATATCCGCGAGATTATCGAAAGCGTGCATTACCGCGCCGCCTCCGCCCGCTATAAAATCTACATCATCGATGAGGTGCATATGCTCAGCACCTCGGCCTTCAACGCGCTTCTCAAAACGCTGGAAGAGCCGCCAGAACATGTAAAATTCATCTTCGCCACAACCGAGATCCGCAAGGTGCCGGTGACCGTGCTGTCGCGCTGCCAGCGCTTTGACCTGCGCCGGATCGAACCTGAGGTGATGATCGCCCTGCTGCGCAAGATCGCCGGGGCCGAAGGTGCCGCGATCAGCGATGATGCGCTGGCGCTGATCACGCGCGCGGCCGAAGGATCGGCCCGCGATGCCACCTCGCTGCTGGATCAGGCCATCAGCCACGGCGCGGGCGAAACCACCGCCGAACAGGTGCGCGCCATGTTGGGGCTGGCCGACCGGGGCCGCGTGCTGGACCTGTTCGACATGATCATGCGTGGCGATGCAGGCGGCGCGCTGGCCGAACTGGGCGCGCAATATGCCGACGGGGCTGATCCCATGGCGGTGCTGCGCGATCTGGCGGAAGTGACGCATTGGATCTCGGTGGTCAAGATCACGCCGGATGCCGCCGAAGACCCCACCGTTGGCCCTGATGAACGCGCGCGCGGTCAGACGATGGCGGCAGGCTTGCCGCTGCGGGCGCTGGCGCGGATGTGGCAGATGCTGCTCAAGGCACTGGATGAGGTGGCGCAGGCCCCCAACGCCATGATGGCGGCGGAAATGGCCGTGATCCGGCTGACCCATGTAGCCGACCTGCCCACACCTGATGAACTGGTGCGCAAACTCCCCGACCTGCCCGCGCCCACCCCCAGGGCTGGCCCCAGTGGCGGTGTGAGCAGTGGCAGTGTAAGTAGTGGGGGCAGTATCAGTAGTGGCCCCGGAAACGGCCCTTCCGGCGGGGGCATGGTGGCAGGCAATACGCAAAACAGCACACAGGCCATGACGCGCGGCAGCAGCGCCCCATCCGGCGGCACCAGTGGCGGAACGGTCCATGCCGTAGCTCTGGACACAGATCAGGCGTTGGCGCGGTTCCCGACCTTTGACCATGTGGTCGATCTGATCCGCGCCCACCGCGATGTCAAACTGCTGGTCGAAGTGGAAACCGGCCTGCGTCTGGCCGCCTACCGTCCCGGACGGATCGAATTTGTCCCGTCCGAGACTGCAGCAAACGATCTGGCGCAACGCTTGGGGCAGCGGCTGCAACTGTGGACAGGCAACCGATGGGCGGTCAGCCTTGTGAATGCGGGCGGCGCCCCCACAATCGCCGAAGCACGGGACGCGACCGAGGCCAACCTCAGGGCGCAGGCCACAACGCATCCCATGGTCCAAGCCGTGCTGAACGCCTTTCCCAAGGCCCGCATCACCGAAATTCGCACCCCCGACAAACTGGCCGCCGAAGCCGAGGCAGACGCCCTGCCAGAGGTTGAGGATGAATGGGACCCGTTCGAGGATGACTAAACAGCCCGCCCTTGTATCGCATATGAAAGGAATCACAGAATGCTAAAAGGATTAGGCGGACTTGGCGATATGGCCAAGATGATGAAAGCTGCGCAGGATATGCAGCAGAAAATGGCTGACCTGCAGGAAGAGATGCAGCAAATGACCGTCACGGGTGAATCCGGTGCCGGGCTGGTCAAAGCGGTCTGTACCGTCAAGGGTGAATTGAAGGGGCTGGATATCGACCCCTCCATCTTCAACCCGGATGAAAAAGAAGTGGTCGAAGACCTGATCCTTGCCGCAATCAAGGATGCGCAGGGGCGCGCCTCGGAAAAAGCACAACAGGAAATGGGAAAACTGACCGAAGGGCTGGGCCTGCCAAAAGACATGAAATTCCCGTTCTGACCGGAGAAGCAGCTTCACCTTTCATTGTTCTGAAAATACTCAAATCCCCCCTTTTCCCCAAGCCGGATGCCCGCATATGAGCGCGACCCGCGAGATCGACGCCCTGATCGACATGATGGCCAAGCTGCCCGGGCTTGGCCCGCGCTCTGCCCGGCGCGCCGTGCTGCATCTTATCCGCAAGCGGAGCGTGTTGATGACACCGCTGGCCGATCTGATGCAATCCGTTGCGGCCAGCGCGCGTGAATGCCTGAACTGCGGCAATATCGGCACGGCAGATATCTGCGATATCTGCGCCTCGGACAAGCGGGGCAATGGCATGATCTGCGTGGTCGAGGATGTCGCCGATCTATGGGCGCTGGAACGCTCTGGCGTGTTCAGGGGCCGGTATCACGTTCTGGGCGGGACATTGTCCGCATTGGACCAGATCGGGCCGGATCAACTGCGTATCCCGCGGCTGATTGACCGGGTCGACAGCGAAAACGTAACCGAGGTGATACTTGCGCTGAATGCCACGGTCGACGGCCAGACGACGGCGCATTACATCGCTGATCAGCTGGAAGGGCGGGTGGCCCTCACCTCTTTGGCGCAAGGCGTGCCGATCGGCGGGGAACTGGACTATCTGGACGATGGCACGATCACCGCTGCGCTGAATGCGCGGCGAAAGGTTTGATCGCCATCACCAGCGGCGCATTGCGGGCAGCCTCCTGCGCTATGGATATTTAAGGCAAGAAGAAGCGCAAGGGTGGGGGGGGCGGCTTGCCCCGCAGAATGAGGCAGCGGTGTCACCGAACAACGTGGTCTTTCTGCGGGGTGCATTCCATTTAACGCGATGTGCCCCAGCCTAGCGGCGGCCATCATCCTCTTCATCGTCGTCGTCATTATTATCCGGCAGGTTGAAGAAGCTGTCAGCGTCATATTTCGTCTCGGGCTTGTCATCCTCGTCTTCGGCACGCAGGGTGAAGCTTTCCAGCCCTTCGATGGCGGTTGGCATGCGGGGCGCGTCTTCCATCCCGAGGGATTGTTCGGTGCTGACCAGTTTGCGACGCTCATCATCGCTCATCACGATGCCTTCGGAGGCGCGTTTGGCCGCTGCCTTTTGCACCACAGCGTCCAGTTCGGACTGTTTGCACAGCCCCAGCGCAACCGGATCGATCGGAGAGATATTGGCGATGTTCCAATGCGTCCGCTCGCGAATCGCCTGAATGGTTGGCTTGGTTGTGCCCACCAGCTTGCCGATCTGGCCATCGGTCAGTTCGGGGTGGAACTTGACCAGCCAGTAGATCGCTGCAGGCCGGTCCTGCCGCTTGCTGAGAGGGGTATACCGCGGACCACGGCGCGCCTCTTCGCCCGCAGCAGCGGGGTTGTATTTCAGCTTCAGCTTGTGCATCGGGTCTTTCTGACCCTTGTCGATATCGTCCTGCGTCAGCTGGTTATTGGCAACCGGATCAAACCCTTTGACACCGGTGGCCACGTCACCATCTGCAATTCCCTGCACTTCAAGTTCATGCATACCGGTAAAATCGGCAATCTGCTTGAATGTCAGCGTCGTGTTGTCCACCAGCCAGACCGCAGTTGCTCTGGCCATGATCGGTTTGCTCATGTCATCATCTCCTTGACGCGAATGCGTCCCCGCTCGGCAAATCTTTCCCGCCGCCTGAAAAGGCTGCCCTTGTCGGGGCGGGTTGCCGCTGTCGGGGAACTTGATTGTTCTATACTGGAGAAGCCGCGCCATGAAAAGCCCGAATAGAATCGGCCAGTTCCGCCCACAAAAAGCGGGCCTTGTTTTTGCACGCGCCGTGGCAGGCCCTGCCCGCCTGATGATTGCCGTGATCGTGATCGTGATCCTGTCATCACCGGTCTGGCACGCGGGCAAAGCTGCGGCACAGGACGCACAGGAAGGGGAGTTCGACTATTACGTTCTGGCACTAAGCTGGTCCCAGAACTGGTGCGCATTGGAAGGGGATGCCCGCGCATCTGATTGAAGAGGCGTTCTTGCGCGACAACCCCGATCTTGCCCAGGATATGCTGACAGTGACATGTCGTGGCGGCCACATCCAAGAGGTGCGCCTATGTCTGTCAAAGGATCAGGCGAATGCTGGCCCACCGGCCTGATCCCTGTGCGCATCACCGGCTTCGGGCACCAAAAGAAATCGGCCCGCCCCGGACCATCCCGGATGCGGGCCGCAAAAGAAGATCAAACCGTTCAGACCAGCAAATCGTCCGGTGACACACCGGAGGTAACCGCCTGCTTGAACCATGCAGGCTGACGCCCCTTGCCCGTCCAGGTAATGCCAGCGTCTTCCGGGTGGCGATACTTTGGCGCGGCGGGCTTACGCTTGGCTTTACCTTGCGTTGCGCCTGTCAATTCAGACAGCGAAAAGCCCAATTCCTTGGCTTTCGCCTCAAGCGCGGCAAGGGCCTGAAGCCGCTGCCGCTCTTCATAATTCTCAATCGCTTTTGTAGCTTTCTTTTGCAGAGCTTTCAGATCGCTCAGCGACATATCATCAAGATCGAATTGTGTCATAAGATATACATCCATTCATCAGTCAGTTTTCGACAGGCCTATTTCGGCAATGCCGTTGTGCGACCGAGGGAAAGAATTCACCATCACCCCGGATGTTGCCGATGCTGGGTATAAAGATAAACTTAATTCATGGGAATAGAGGAAAAACACCTTTGCAAGAATAATATTTCAAGGGCCGTCAAATTTTCTCTTTGATCGCTATGGCTGCGAGCAGCCCAAATCAAACAATCATAGATTATTATTGCGCGGAATAGGCGCCTATTGAATAGCGCCGCAAAATATCTTTCGGAAATGCAAAAGGGGGCTTTGCGCCCCCTTCCGATGCCCCATTCCGATGCCCCTGCGGCAACTGCCCCTAGGGCTGCAGGATTGTGCTGCCTGTCGTTTCCCGCGCCTCCAATGCGCGATGCGCTGCGGCGACATCCGCCAGAGGGAACCGCTGATCAATACGAATTGCAACATCGCCCGATTGCACCTTGGCAAAAAGATGCGCCGCCATCGCCTGACATGTGGCATGATCGCTGATATGCGTGAAAATGGTGGGACGCGTTAGTTTCAATGAACCCTTTGCCCCCAGAATACCCAGATCAAATGGCGGCACTTTGCCCGATGCATTACCAAAAGAGATCATCATCCCTAAAGGCCGCAAGCAGTTCAGCGAACCTTCAAACGTATCCTTTCCAACCGCGTCCATCACGGCATCAACGCCCTTGCCATGCGTCAATTCCCGGACTTTGGCTGCGAAATCACCGTCGCGGTAATTAATGCAATGCGCCGCGCCATGATCCAGCGCCAGCTGGCATTTCTCATCCGTTCCTGCTGTTCCGATCAGCGTGATCCCCTCGGATCGCGCCCATTGGCAGGCGATCAACCCAACGCCCCCCGCCGCGGCGTGGAACAATACCGTATCTCCCCGCGTCAGGGGCACGGTGCGATGGAACAGATATTCAACTGTCATGCCTTTCAGCATGATGGCAGCGCCCTGTTCAAAGGTAATGTCATCCGGCAACGGGCACACCTGCGCTGCAGGCATGATGCGCGCCTCGGAATAAGACCCCGGTGGTTGTGATGTATAGGCGGCGCGATCTCCGGCTTTCAGATGTGTCACGCCCTCGCCAACGGCCTCGATCACGCCTGCGGCCTCCATGCCCAATGCATGCGGCAGCGGCAGGGGATAAAGCCCGGTGCGCTGATAGACATCGATAAAGTTCAGCCCGCAGGCATGATGCCGGATGCGTATCTCCCCCGGCCCCGGCGCGCCCAAGGGGCGCTCCACCAGTTTCATGTTTTCAGGGCCACCGAATGCGTCGATAACCACTGTTTTTGCCATGGCAGTCATGGGGTTTCCTCTTCCCTTGTATGTATTGATCACGTGCAGGCCGGCGGGCTGATCGCATCAGGCCACTTTCAGCACAATTTTTCCGATATGCCCGCTGGCCTCCATGCGCGCATGCGCCGCTGCGGCCTCTTCCAGCGGATATTCACTGTCCATCACCGGCGCGATGCGGCCTGCATCCAGCAAAGGCCAGACCTGCGCCAAAAGCGCCTCGGCGATCTTGGCTTTCGCCAAATCACTCTGTGGGCGCAGCGTGCTGCCTGTCATCGTCAGGCGGCGGCGCATCAGGTCGCTGAAATTCACCTCTACCTTGGCCCCTTGCAAAAAGGCGATCTGCACAAGGCGGCCATCATCCGCAAGGGCGCGGAAATTGCGCGGGATATATAGCCCGCCCACCATATCAAGAATCAGATCGGCACCACCTTCGCCGCGCATGATCTCGACAAAATCCTCCTCGCTATAGATAATCGTACGCTCGGCCCCCAGATCGGCGCAGGCGCTTGCCTTGGCGGCAGAGCCGACAGTCACGAAAACCCGCGCCCCGAATTCACGCGCCAACTGGATCGCCGTTGTGCCGATCCCGCTTGAGCCGCCATGGATCAGAAAACGCTCGCCCGCGCGCAATCCGCCGCGCTGGAACACATTGGACCAGACGGTGAAGAACGTCTCGGGCAGACAGGCCGCCTGTTTCAGGTCCATACCCTGCGGCACCGGCAGACAATGCGCCGCTGGCGTGACGACATATTCGGCATAGCCACCACCGGGCAACAGGGCGCAGACCTGATCGCCCACCGCGATCCCGCTGACACCCGCGCCCAGCGCCACAACCTCGCCCGCGCCTTCCAGACCGGGCAGATCGCTGGCAGTGGGGGGCGGCGCATAGAGGCCGGCCCGCTGCAACGCATCAGGGCGGTTCACTCCGGCATAGGCCAGCTTCAACAGCACCTGGCCGGCGCCCGGCTCTGGCACCGGGCGGGTGCAGGGTTTCAGCACATCGGGGCCGCCGGGGGCCGAAATCTCGACGGCGCGCATAGTCTGTGTCATCTGGTCATCCTTCATTCTTTCGGGCTGCTGCCCCATTGACCCGGCCATTGCCCATCCGCCCCGGACATCCCCGGCGCGCGGATCTTGCCCAGTACGGCCAGAGGGGCCGCCAGCAAAGTGCTCAGCGCCTTGTTGTCGCGCACACCCGCCTTCAGTTTCTCGAACCGCATCACATCATCGATACGCCGATCAAGAAACGCCCAGGTCGCCTGATGGTCAAGCGAATCATCGCCAAGCCAGAACAGCAGCGTGGACCCGTAGACGCCCGAAAGCGTCGCGCGCTTGGTGTACCAGTTGATATCATCCGACCTGTCGCCCAGGGCCAGCCAGATCTGATCACAGGTGTTCCAGATCGCCCGCGCCCCGTCCGGCGCGTAAAGAGGTAGCGAAAAAAGGGTGGTCCCACGGCGCACCACTTCTTTGTCATCCGCCGCTTCCAGACGAAACCGCACCGCCAAAGCGACCCTGTCGCGGAACCGGACAGATGTCAGATCGGTTGCGGCCAGACGCTCCAGCATACGTGTGTCCCCACGCGCATGATAGGCCAAAGCCAGATCAACCGCACCACGCGGACAGGTTGCCCGCGCCACGGTCCGGTCAACGCCAGCCTCACGGATTGCAGCCGCAAATGTGGCCTCGGACCAGCCATCAAAGGGCACATGGCCCAAGGCTGCATCCAGCAGCCGTTCTTTCACATCTGTATCGGTCATCAGGTGTTCCTTCTTGTCCGCTTGGCCCGCCTTCTGGCACAGGGCTTACCCTAGACAAGTAGGGCACGCTTTGCTATACGCCCAGCTCCTGCAAATTCTTGCAACTCAAACTTAGAAAGGTGGTGAAAACCACATGCAGGT
>JBLRWJ010000097.1:0-10656 GCA_047921315.1 Rhodobacterales bacterium
GAACGCCCGACCCTAACCTTGGCAAGGTTATGCTCTACCCCTGAGCTACGCCCGCTTCCTTGGGTGAGGCGTGATCTATAAATTCTACGCGGTGGCTGCAAGAGGAAAAGTGCGGCTTGGCAGAAAAAACTTTTCCGCCCGCCGCGTGGCGCGCATCAGAACAAGGCGTGTGCGATATTGGCTGTCCCGCCGAAAAACAGCACCAGAAAGGTCAGCAAGGCCCCGCCACCGCGCAATGGCGGCTTATGCGGCTGTGCGGCCATCCCCAGCGCATGCATCACCCGCGCCAGCAGCAGGCCAGCCCCCAGCAGATGCAGCGCCAGCGCGGGCGCGCCTTGCAGTTCCGCCAGCAGAATCAGGATCAGCGCCAGCGGCACATATTCCGCGAAATTGGCATGCACCCGCATGGCATTGGCCATAACCGGATCACCCTTGTCGCCCGACAGCACCTTTTGCTGCATCCGCACGCGAATGACCCAGCCGCTGATCACCAGATAGACCAGCGCCAGCAGCCCGGCATAGAGCGATGTGACAACGGGCACCATCGCGGGGGTCATGCCTCGAACTCCACCAGCAGGTCTTTGGCGTCAATGGCCGCTCCGGGCGTGACATGCACGGCCTTGATCACCGCGTCATGATCGGCATGGATGCCGGTTTCCATTTTCATCGCCTCGATCGTCAGGAGCAGATCACCCGCCTTGACGCGTGCGCCCGCCGTGGCCGCGACACTGGCCACGACACTGGGCATCGGCGCGCCGATATGGGCGGCATTGCCGGCCTCGGCCTTGGGGCGCTGGGCGGTCTGGGATTTGACCAGACGGTTGGGCACGCGGATCACGCGGGGCTGGCCGTTCAATTCGAAGAACACCTTGACCTCGCCGTCATCGGTGGTGTCGCCCACGGCTTGCAGGCGGATTTCCAGCGTCTTGCCGGGGTCGATCTCGGCTGTGATCTCTTCCCCCGCTTCCATGCCGTAAAGATAGGTGCGGGTGGGCAGGGTGCGGACGGGGCCATAGGTGCGGTGGCGGCCCATGTAATCCAGAAACACCTTGGGATACATCAGATAGCCGTTCAGATCCTCGTTATCGACCTTCTTGCCCTCCAGCTGCTTTTCAACATCGGCGCGTGTCGCCTCCAGATCGACCGCTGGCAGGTGGGCACCGGGGCGGGCGGTGTTGGGGGCCTCGCCCTTGAGCACCTTGGCCACCATCGCGGGCGGAAACCCACCGGGCGGCTGGCCCAGATTGCCGCGCATCATGTCGATCACCGAATCGGGAAAGGCCACATCCACGGCAGGGTCTTCAACCTGCGCGCGGGTCAGGCCCTGCGACACCATCATCAGGGCCATATCGCCCACCACCTTGGAAGATGGCGTGACCTTGACGATATCGCCGAACATCTTGTTCACATCCGCATAGGTGCGGGCGACCTCGGGCCATTTTTCCTCCAACCCCAGGGACCGCGCCTGCGCCTTGAGGTTGGTGAACTGCCCGCCCGGCATTTCGTGCAGATAGACCTCCGAGGCGGGGGCCTGCAGGCCGGATTCAAAGGCCACATACTGGCTGCGCACCTGATCCCAGTAATCCGAGATTTCGCGCACGCGCTCCATGTTCAGCCCGGTATCGCGCGGCGTGTGGCGCAGCGCCTCCACGATAGAGCCAAGGCAGGGCTGCGAGGTGGCCCCCGAAAACGCATCCATCGCGGCATCCACCGCATCGACACCCGCATCGGCGGCGGCAAGGATCGACGCGCCCGAAATGCCGCTGGTGTCATGGGTGTGGAAATGCACCGGAATCGTCAATTCGTCTTTCAGCGCCTTGACCAGAATGCGCGCAGAGGCGGGTTTGAGCAGCCCCGCCATATCCTTGAGGCCCAGCACATGCGCGCCTGCGGCCTCAAGCTCTTTCGCCATGGCGACATAGTATTTCAGGCTGTATTTGGCGCGGTCCGGATCAAGGATATCGCCGGTATAGCAGATCGTCGCCTCGCAGATGCGTTCCTCGGCCAGCACCGCATCCATGGCGACGCGCATGTTTTCCACCCAGTTCAGGCTGTCGAACACGCGGAAAATATCCACGCCGGTCTCTGCCGCCTGCCGCACGAATTCCTGCACAACATTGTCAGGATAATTGGTATAGCCTACGCCGTTGGAGGCGCGCAGCAGCATTTGTGTCAGCAGGTTGGGCATGGCGGCGCGCAGATCACGCAGGCGTTGCCACGGGCATTCCTGCAAGAAGCGGTAGGCCACGTCAAAGGTGGCCCCGCCCCAGCATTCCACACTGAAGAGTTCCGGCAGATTGGCAGAATAGGCAGGCGCCACACGGATCATGTCGATCGAACGCATGCGCGTGGCCAACAAGGATTGATGCCCGTCACGCATGGTGGTGTCGGTCAAGAGCAGGCGTTGCTGCGCCAGCATCCAATCCGCCACCGCCTTTGGCCCCTGACGTTCCAGCAGGGTCTTGGTGCCTTCGCGCAGCCCGCCTGTCGCGGTCTTGGGCGGGCGCGGCTGGCGCGCCTCGGCGGGTGGTTTGGGGCGGCCTGCGGTTTCGGGATGCCCGTTGACGGTGATATCCGCGATATAGGTCAGGATCTTGGTGGCGCGGTCGCGGCGCTTGTGGAACTGGAACAGGCCCGGTGTCTCATCAATGAATTTGGTGTGGTATTCATTGTTCAGAAAGGTGGGATGTTTCAGCAGGTTCTCGACAAAGGCGATATTGGTGCTGACGCCGCGAATACGGAATTCGCGCAGGGCGCGGTCCATCCGCGCAATCGCGGCTTCGGGTGTTTGCGCCCAAGCGGTGACCTTTTCCAGCAGGCTGTCATAAAACCGCGTGATCACCGCACCGGAATAGGCGGTGCCGCCATCCAGACGGATGCCCATGCCGGTGGCGCCGCGATAGGCGGTGATGCGGCCATAATCGGGGATGAAATTGTTTTGCGGGTCCTCAGTCGTGATGCGGGTTTGCAGCGCATGACCATGCAGGCGGATATCACCCTGTGCAGCGATGCCTGTCGCCTCGGCCAGTGTCTTGCCTTCGGCGATCTTGATCTGCGCCTGCACGATATCGATGCCGGTTACCGCCTCGGTCACGGTATGTTCGACCTGCACGCGGGGGTTCACCTCGATGAAGTAGAATTTCCCGTCATCCATATCCATCAGGAATTCGACAGTGCCCGCGCATTCATAATGCACATGCGCGCAGATGCGGCGGCCCAGCTCGCACAGCTCCTCGCGCTGTTCTTGGCTCAGGTAGGGGGCGGGGGCGCGTTCCACCACTTTCTGGTTGCGCCGCTGGACCGAGCAGTCGCGTTCCCACAGGTGATAGATCTCGCCGTGGCTGTCGCCAAGGATCTGCACCTCGACATGGCGCGCCTTGAGGATCATCTTTTCCAGATAGCCCGCGCCATTGCCAAAGGCCGCTTCGGCCTCGCGCCGCCCTTCCATGACCTTTTCGGCCAGTTCTTTCTCATTGGCGATGGGGCGCATGCCGCGCCCGCCGCCACCCCAGCTGGCCTTGAGCATCAGCGGATAGCCCACCTCGGCGGCCTGCGCGCGGATCTTGTCCATATCGTCGCCCAGCACCTCGGTCGCGGGGATGACCGGCACGCCTGCCGCAATCGCAACCTTGCGCGCGCTGGCCTTATCGCCCAGCGCGCGCATGGTCTCGGCCCGGGGGCCGATAAAGGTGATGCCATTGGCCACGCAGGCATCCACAAAATCGGGGTTTTCCGACAGCAGGCCATAGCCGGGGTGGATCGCATCGGCGCCAGACAGTTTGGCCACGCGGATGATCTCGTCAATGCTGAGATAGGCGGCAACCGGGCCCAGCCCCTCACCGATCCGGTAGGCCTCATCGGCCTTGAAACGATGCAGGCTCAGCTTGTCCTCTTCGGCAAAGACGGCCACGGTGCGCTTGCCCAGCTCATTGGCGGCGCGCATCACGCGGATGGCGATCTCGCCACGGTTGGCAATCAGGATTTTCTTGAACTCGGCCATGGCCTGCTCCTTGTTGGGGATGCGTTCCGGTGTGCCGGGCCGCCTGATGATGTATCTATGCGTAGCGTCATGCCGCAGTGCAGCGCAAGCGCGGCCTTGGGCAAATGTTACACCCTGCAAGAATTGCCCTGCTGTCGAAAGACGCAATGATGACGCATGGATGCGTCATTGTCAGATCAGCCGTCCGGGCATGTCTTTCAGGGTCTTGGTGCCCATCTGGCCCATATTGGAGGCGATATCGCGTTGCAGCATGTCGATCAGATGCGCGGGGCCGGCATCGCCCAAGGCCCCCAGCGCATAATGCCACGCGCGCCCCATCATCACGAAATCAGCACCCATGGCGATGGCGCGCAGGATATCGAGGCCCCCCTCGATCCCGCTGTCGAAAATCAGCGGCAGTGTCGTGGCGGCGCGGATCGCGGGCAGGGCAGCGATGGTGGAAGGCGCACCGTCAAATTGCCGCCCCGCATGGTTGCTGACCCAGATCGCATCGGCGCCTGCCGCCTCCAGCGCGGGCACATCGCGCGCATCCAGCACGCCCTTTATGATCAAGGGGCCATCCCACGCATCGCGCAACGCCTTGAGATAGGTCATATCCGGTGAGGTGCGCAGCATATAACCCGCATGTTCGGTCGAACTGAGGCCGGTCATCTGGCCGGCATAGCCATCAATCAGGCGCATCCGGGGCATGCCCAGCCGCGCCGTGCCAATCGCCCATGACGGGCAGCGCGCCACCTGCGCCAGCAAGCGCGGCGTCAGGCGCGGTGGTGAAGTGAGGCCAGAACGCGTCTGCCGTTCGCGCCTGCTGGCGA
Organism: Rhodobacterales bacterium; assembly: GCA_047921315.1. Classification (GTDB taxonomy): domain Bacteria; phylum Pseudomonadota; class Alphaproteobacteria; order Rhodobacterales; family Rhodobacteraceae; genus Seohaeicola. Next base: position 4,813 of record JBLRWJ010000097.1, read on the forward strand.
CAGGCACATCCACCGTCAGCACCAAGGCCGAGAAGCCCGCATCGCGGGCGCGGCGCAGCATATCGGCGCGGATATCGGGATCACGCGGCGGATAGATCTGGAACCAGCCATTGCCATCCAGATGGGGGCCGACATCCTCGGGCGTGCGGCTGGCCACGGTGGACAGGCCATAGGGCAGGCCCGCCTTGGTAGCGCTGCGCGCCAAGATCCGCTCCGCATCCGGCCAGAACAGGCCCGACATGCCCACAGGGCTGACGCCAAAGGGCAGGGGATGCGTCTTGCCAAACAGGGTCACGGACATATCCGGTTCAAATTCACCATGCAGGATCGAGGGCATCATCTGCACGCCGTCCAGATCGGCGCGGTTGCGGCGCAGCACGGATTCGCTGCCTGTGGCGCTGTCGAGATATTCAAACACGAACCACGGCATCCGGCGGCGCGCCTTGGCCTTCAGGTCAGAAAGGGCGGGGTAGCGTTGAAACAGGTCCATGGCCTGCATTTGTGGCGCTGGCAGGCGATTTGTCCATATCCCTGCAGGCGCAAAACCCCGCGCTGTGAAAATATCGCCGGAACATTCCAAGAACTTGTCTTTCACATGGGCGCGCGGCGCGCTAGGATCAATGGCATGAGCCAGTTTGATGACATGCCCGCCCCCGCAGCCATGCCGCTATCCGCCCGTGCGATGGCGGCGCGGCCTGTTGCCCCCTATCTGGATGGTCTGAACCCGGCGCAGCGCGCCGCGGTTGAGGCGCTGGATGGTCCTGTTCTGATGCTGGCAGGGGCCGGCACCGGCAAGACCAAGGCACTGACCGCGCGGATCGTGCATCTGATGACACAGGGCCGCGCGCGCCCCGACCAGATATTGGCGGTGACCTTCACCAACAAAGCCGCGCGCGAGATGAAGACGCGCGTGGCCAACATGCTGGGCCAGCAGGTCGAGGGGATGCCATGGCTGGGCACCTTCCATTCGGTCTGCGTCAAGCTGTTGCGGCGGCATGCCGAACTGGTGGGGTTGAAATCTAACTTTACGATTCTGGACACCGATGACCAGATCCGCCTGCTGAAACAGTTGATTGCCGCCACCAATGTGGATGACAAACGCTGGCCCGCGCGGATGCTGGCGGGGATCATCGACAGCTGGAAAAACCGCGCATGGACGCCCGATAAGGTGCCCGCCGCCGAGGCAGGGGCTTATGCCAATCGCGGGATGGAGCTTTATGCCGCCTATCAGACGCGGCTGCGGGAGCTGAACGCCGTCGATTTCGGCGATCTGCTGCTGCATATGGTGCATATTTTCCAGACCCATGACGATGTGCTGGAGCAATACCGCACGCGATTCCGCTATATTCTGGTGGACGAGTATCAAGATACCAACGTGGCGCAGTATATGTGGCTGCGGCTGCTGGCGGGCGGGCATCGCAACATTTGTTGCGTGGGTGACGATGATCAGTCAATTTATGGTTGGCGCGGGGCCGAAGTGGGCAACATCCTGCGGTTTGAGGCTGATTTTCCGGGTGCTTTTGTCGTGCGGCTGGAACAGAATTACCGCTCCACCCCGCATATTCTTGCCGCCGCATCTGGCGTGATCGCCCAGAATAGCGGGCGGTTGGGCAAGGAATTGTGGACGCAGGCGCAAGAGGGCGAAAAGGTCCGCCTGATCGGCCATTGGGATGGCGAGGAAGAGGCGCGCTGGATCGGCGAGGAGATCGAGGCGCTGCAACGCGGCACGCGGGGTCTGCGGCAATTCTCGCTGGACGAGATGGCGATCTTGGTGCGCGCCAGCCATCAGATGCGCGCCTTCGAGGACCGGTTCCTGACGATTGGCCTGCCCTACCGCGTGATCGGTGGGCCGCGATTCTACGAACGGATGGAGATCAGGGATGCGATGGCCTATTTCCGCGTGGTCACCAGCCCCGCCGATGATCTGGCCTTCGAGCGGATTGTGAACACGCCCAAGCGCGGGCTTGGCGACAAGGCGCAGCAGACGATCCAGCGCATCGCCCGCGACAATAGTGTGCCGCTTGTGCAGGGCGCGCAGATTGCGGTGGCGGAAAAGGCGATTACCGGCAAAGGCGCGGCCGCGCTGGGCCAGTTGGTCACCGATCTGGCCCGCTGGGGCCGCATGGTGGGCGATGAGACCATCAGCCATATGGATCTGGCCGAGCAGATATTGGACGAAAGCGGCTATACCGCCATGTGGCAGGCCGACAAAACACCCGAAGGGCCGGGGCGGCTGGAAAACCTCAAGGAGCTGGTCAAGGCGTTGGAGCAGTTCGAGAATCTGCAAGGGTTTCTGGAACATGTCAGCCTGATCATGGATAACGAATCATCCGATGACGGGGCCAAGGTCAGCATCATGACGCTGCACGGGGCCAAGGGGCTGGAGTTCCCCGCCGTGTTCCTGCCGGGATGGGAGGATGGGCTGTTCCCCTCCCAGCGGTCGATGGATGAAAGCGGCACCAAAGGGCTGGAGGAAGAGCGCAGGCTCGCCTATGTCGGCATCACGCGGGCCGAGGAATTGTGCACCATTTCCTTTGCGGGCAACCGGCGGGTGTTCGGGCAATGGCAATCGGCGCTGCCCTCAAGGTTTATTGACGAGATGCCGGGCGATCATGTCGATGTGCTGACGCCGCCGGGCCTTTACGGCGGCGGTTATGGCGCGGCTGGCATGGGTGCGGCAGGCATGGGCGGGTTTGGCGATGATCTGCCGCCTTCGGGCATCGAGACGCGGGTGGCAGAGGCGAATGTCTATAACTCCCCCGGATGGCGGCGGCTGCAGACCAAGGCTGCGCAACGCCCGGTGAGCCAACCTGCCGAGGCGCGCGATACCGTGATCGACATGCAGGCGGTCAGCGCCCACACGATGGGCGAGCGCGTGTTCCACCAGAAATTCGGCTATGGCCGGATTGTAGGGATCGAGGGCGACAAGCTGGAGATCGATTTCGAGAAGGCCGGCACCAAGAAGGTGGTCGCGCGCTTTATCACCGGCGCGGATGATATTCCGTTCTGAGCGTGTCGGCTGGCTGATGCAGAAAGGACCGGCAGTGCCTTTGGCGTGCCCGGGTTTCTAAGCTGTGAGCAGACACAGGTAAATCCAGCGGTCGAGAGGGTTCCGTAGGGCCGCACCAAGGACCACGCGCGGGATCAAGGCGCATAGCGCCGCCGCGCGATCGCCGACACGCCCCCCGGGGCGGCGATTTTGCCGATGTCACGCCAGCCACGCAGGTTCGATGATGCTGCGGACATAAACTACCTCAAAAGGTCGTGGTGTCGCCGCCCCGCGTGCCGGCGACCGCACGGCCTGTTTCAGGGAAGCGCATCGCATTGCCAAGCCGATTTGATCGGCTCCTGCGCAAATTCAAAATGTATAACCCCAATAAAGAACGGCGGCACCCAGGGAGGAGGAGAGGGTGCCGCCGTCTTTTCAACGCGGCCCTCAGGGAGGAGGAGGAGAGCCCGCGTATGGTCCAAGATGTGTCAGCGCCCAGGGAGGAGGAGAGGGGCGACACTCTTGTATGCGAATAACCTCAGGGAGGAGGAGAGAGGCCTTCGCAATTCTTTGTCAGACACGGCGACACCCAGGGAGGAGGAGAGGGTGCCGCCGCTCTTGACAACGAAAGACCTCAGGGAGGAGGAGGAAGTCTTTCGTATTCCTTTTAAGCTACGGCGGCATCCAGGGAGGAGGAGAGGATGCCGCCGCTCTTTCACAGATGATCCAGGGAGGAGGAGAGGATCACCTGATCTCGAATTTACTTTTTCTGCCCGTAGGCATATTCATAAGCGACCGAGCGGATCTGCGACCGGTTCAGCCCCATATCGGCCAGAACGCTGGTCGGCAGGATTGCCAGATCGTTGACTGTGTCGCGGAACACCCGGTAGCGGGCGTAACGCTCGGACAGATCGGTTGCGATTGCCTGCCATTTGCCGACAAACCCGGTGCCGAAAAACCCGGCCTGTGCGGCGCGTGGTTGGGCAAGGCGGGCATCTGATGCATAAGCCATGTTCGTTCACTTTCGTTTTTGCTCTGGCGCAGGATCGTTTCTGCGCTGTTGTCCTTAAGATACGCCGATGCTGCGTCTGCACAATACCTTTTGGACGCAATGCTGCTATGCAGCAAATGCATATGAAAGACTGACCTAAATTTTGGGCAAACGGCCTCTTTATGCGGCGGTTTTATATTGCGATCCTTCCGGGGCTTGCCTGTCTGGAAAAACCTGCCACCTATTGCTGCGCATGTGACGGAGGAATTGGCATGAGCGTGACGCGAGAGATGATCGAACAAACCCTGCGGCAACTTGCCCTGCCTGACGGGGGCGACCTGATCAGCCGTGATATGGTGCGTGCGCTGACGGTGTCAGAGGGGGCGGTGCGATTCGTGATCGAAGCGCCCAGCCCCGCCATCGCCCGCCAGATGGAGCCGTTGCGCGTGGCCGCCGAACAGATCGTGGCGCGCATTCCGGGTGTTTCTTCGGTCAGTGCGGCGCTGACGGCACATGGTCCGGCGGAGAAGCCGTCTCAGAGGCCCTCTGCGCCCAGCCTCAAGATCGGTGGTCATCCGACCCCGCAAGCCGGACCCACGAAACCCTCGGGGGTGGACAGGATACTGGCGATCGGGTCGGGTAAGGGCGGCGTGGGCAAATCCACGGTGTCATCCAACCTTGCGGTGGCGCTGGCGCGGCAAGGGCGGCGTGTAGGGCTGCTGGACGCCGATATCTATGGCCCCAGCCAGCCGCGTATGATGGGCGTCAGCAAGCGGCCCGCCAGCCCGGATGGCAAGACGATCATCCCGCTACAGGCGCATGGGGTGACGATGATGTCCATCGGGCTGATGATGGACCCGGCCAAGGCGGTGGTCTGGCGTGGCCCGATGCTGATGGGGGCCTTGCAGCAGATGATGGGGCAGGTGGAATGGGGCGAACTGGATGTGCTGCTGGTGGATCTGCCGCCGGGCACGGGGGATGTGCAACTGACGCTGTGCCAGCGCACGCAGCTGACCGGCGCGATTGTGGTCTCCACCCCGCAGGATGTGGCGCTGCTGGATGCGCGCAAGGCGATTGATATGTTCAATACGCTGAAAACCCCGGTGCTGGGGTTGATCGAGAATATGTCAGTGTTTTGTTGCCCGAATTGCGGGCATGAAACCGCGATATTCGGGCATGGCGGTGTGCGGGCCGAGGCCGAGAAGATGGGCGTGCCGCTGCTGGCGGAACTGCCGATCGATCTGGAGACGCGGCTGGGCGGCGATGCGGGCACACCGATTGCGGGCGGTGATACCGCCGCGGGGCAGGCCTATGCCGCGCTGGCGCGCCGTCTTGTTGACGGTGGCATGGCCTGATCCCGCAGGATTGAGTATTTTTGGAACAATGAAGCAGGGCGCGTTGGGGTCACCTCACGCGCCCTGTTTTATTCAGGGTTTGCGGCGCGGCACTGCATTGGGGCCGCGCGTGGCACCGGCGCGGGGTTTGGCGCCTTTGCCCGCGGGCAGGGGTTTGCCGCCCGGTCCCAGACGGGACGAGGCATTGGCGGCCGCGTTGCGCGGGGCGGGTTTGTCGCCTGACGGTGTGTTCCCCGGCTTTTCCCACGGTTTGCCACCCGGTTTGCCAAAAGGCTTTCCGGCAGGTTTGGCCCCCGGCTTGCCATAGGGTTTGTCGCCGGGCTTTCCTGCTGGTTTGCCATAAGGTTTCTCACCGGCTTTGCCTGCGGGCTTGCCGTAGGGCTTTGCACCGGGCTTGCCTGCGGGTTTGGCGAAAGGTTTGTCACCGCGCGGCTTGGGCGTGTCGAGGCCGCGATGCACCTCGCGGTCCATCTCGCGCGGGGCGGCGCTGCGGGGTTTGGAGCTGTGGG
>JBLRWJ010000098.1:0-10563 GCA_047921315.1 Rhodobacterales bacterium
AAATTCCTGATTTTGACGGATTTTCTGCCACCACGCCGCCAGGCATGGCGCCTGCGCTTTGTGGCGCATTTCGCGGCGGTGCGGGGTAGAACCGCACGCGCCCGCGAAATATACGCTTATCCAGCTTGATATTCCGATGATATAAATCCGCAATGCAGAACGGGTGCGCAAACAGTAAGCGTGGCGTGCAGACAAACGGACACCTGCATCGTGAATTGCGAGCAGGCAGTCAGGACGGGGAATAAAGATACATGATCAAGGAATTCAGAGATTTCATTGCGCGCGGGAATGTCATGGACATGGCCGTGGGTATTATCATTGGTGCGGCCTTCACGGCCATTGTATCCTCGATGGTGGCGGATCTTATCAATCCGATCATCAGCCTGTTTATCGGCGGGATCGATTTTTCAGGCATGTATGTTTTGTTGGGCAGCGGTGAATTTGCATCCATCGTGGCTGCAGAAGAGGCGGGCGCGGCGGTGTTTGCCTATGGCCGGTTCATCATGGCAGTGATCAATTTCCTGATCGTTGCCTTTGTTGTGTTCATGTTGGTCAAGGCGGTCAACAGGGCGCGGGAGGTCGCGATCAAGACACCCGAAGAGGCTCCAGCAGCCCCCGCAGGACCAACCGAGCTGGAGATTCTGATCGAGATCCGCGATGCGCTCAAGAAGTGAGCAGGCCTTGTAACGCATGCTCAAAACACCGTGACAACGATGACCCGCACTGCCGGTGCTGGTTATTTCATGCCAAGAATAAGGCCCATGCTTGGCGTCTAGGGCGGGTGCGGAGTTGCTAAGTGCAGACAAAACGCTAATTGTGCGGCGGCATGCGTTGCATAACTGATCGCTTTCGGCGCCGCGACCGTAATGCAGGAAAGTGCCGAGACCACCCGACACCTGAAATTCGACCAAGGAGACCACATGTCAGTTCTCAAACAGATCTTGTTGTCTCTTGTGGCATTAGGGGCAGCATTTGCGATCTGGATTGCTTTTGTGCCAGCCGCCCAACCCATGCTGGAACGTGCGGGCCTCTATCAGCTTTTTGGTATCACCCCGCCGGATACAGCCCAGCAAGCCGCGGGAGGGCGCGGGTTTGGCCCCGGTGGCCCTGCCCGTGTGACGCTTGATACGGTGCAGAATGCGGTTCTGAACCAGCGTGTGACCGCCATTGGTGATGGCCGCGCCCTGCGGTCTGTCAGCGTGCGGGCTGATCGCACGGGTAGCGTGCGTGCGGTGGAGGTGGCATCCGGCCAATATGTTGATGAAGGCGCGATCATGGTGCGGCTTGAGGACCGCGCCGAGGTGATCGCGCTGGAGCGCGCACGCCTGATGCTGGCCGATGCCGAGGATGAATTGCAGCGCCTGACGCAGCTTGGCTCGTCCGGTGCGGTGACAGCGGTGCGTATCCGCGAGGCAGAGCTGGCATTGCAAAACGCCCAGCTGGCCATCCGGCAGGCCGAGGTGGATCTGGATCAGACTGTCGTAACTGCCCCGATTTCAGGCTGGCTGGGCCTTGTGGCGGTTGAGGTGGGCGATCGGCTGTCTGCGCAGGATATTATCGGCGTGCTGACGGACCGGTCACAGATTACCATAGATTTCCGCGTGCCGGAGCGGGTGATCGGCGCATTGGCGCGGGATATGCCGGTGAATGTCCGCTCGATGTCCGGGGTGCCGGTGCCGGTCGCGGGCAGATTGACAGCGGTGGACAATGTGGTGGACCGCGCCAGCCGGACCCTGAGGGTGCAGGCGGTTCTGGACAATAACGATGACCGGCTGCGCGACGGGATGGCCTTTGAGGTCACGATGGATTTTGAGGGGGAAACCTATCCATCGGTTGACGCGCTGGCGGTTCAATGGTCCAGCGCGGGGTCTTTTGTCTGGCGCGTGCAGGAGGGCCGTGTGCAGCGCGTGCCTGTTGTGATCCGGCAGCGAAACCCGGACAGGGTTCTGGTGGACGGGGATCTGGCGGAAGGTGATGAGGTTGTCATCGAAGGGGTGCAAAGCTTGCGGCCGGGGGCCGAGGTTATCCCCGCAAATGAGGCATCAGCGGCGCGGGACGCAACACCGCAAGCGGCACGGCTGTAGGGGGCAGGAATGAAGAACCCTTCAAACCCCGCCCCGACCACCGCAGGCACCGCGCTTTTTGTGCGCCGCCCCATTCTGGCCTTTGTGCTGAATGCTTTGATCGTGATTGCCGGGCTTGCCGCGCTGTTCGGCGTGGAGGTGCGCGAACTCCCCGATGTGGACCGCCCCGTTGTGACCGTGACAACGCGCTTTTCCGGGGCATCGCCCGAAACCGTGGATCAGGAACTGACGGGCCGTATCGAAGGGGCCGTTGGGCGGGTGTCGGGCGTGCGCATGATTTCATCGGAATCGCGCTATGGGCGCAGCCGCGTGACGATGGAGTTTTCGGACGGCGTCAATCTGGATGTGGCCGCAAACGATACCCGCGATTCTGTCGCGCGGATTGCGAATGATCTGCCAGATAACGCGGATCAGCCCCAGATTATCAAGGCCGATGCCAATGCCGATCCGGTGATGCGGATTGCTGTCACTTCGGACACGTTATCCCCACAGGATCTGACACGGCTGGTGCGCGATCAGGTCGAGGATCGTCTGATCTCGATCCCTGGTGTGGCGGATTTGCAGATTTACGGCGACCGCGAGGCGATTTTTCGCGTTGATATCAACCAACTTGAACTGGCAAGCCGTGGCCTGACGCTGGCGGATATGGCGCGTGCGCTGCGCGATGTTGCCTTTGACGTGCCCGCCGGTGATCTGGAGGGCAGCAGACAGTCCATCAACGTGCGCACCACCGCCACCGTGATCACGCCAGAGGCGTTTGAGGCGTTGGAGCTTAGCCCCAATGTCACCATCGGTGATGTGGCGCGCGTCACGCTGGGGCCAGCCCCGAATGAAACCGTGCTGCGTGCCAATGGCGAAAGCGGCTTGGGGATGGGGATCATCCGCGCCGCAACCAGCAATACGCTGGAAATTTCCGAAGGCGTCCACGAGGCGATCGCCCAGTTGCAGGAAAGCTTGCCGGGGGATGTGAAAATCTTTGTCACCTCGGATGATGCCGTCTTTATCAACGGATCGATCAGTGAGGTGATTAAAACCCTGTTGCTGGCCATCTCTATTGTTGTTGCGGTGATTTTTCTTTTCCTGCGTGACTGGCGCGCCACGCTGATCCCCACGCTGACCTTGCCCGTGGCCTTGGTGGGCACTTTGGCGGCCATCTATATGGTTGGATTTTCGATCAACATTCTGACCTTGCTGGCGCTGGTTCTGGCCACCGGCATGGTAGTCGATGATGCGATTGTGGTGTTGGAAAACATCGTGCGCAGGCGCTCCGAGGGGATGGGCCCGCGCGCCGCGGCTGTGCTGGGCACGCAGCAGGTATTCTTTGCGGTGGTCACCACAACGGCCACCTTGGCTGCCGTGTTCATCCCGCTTTCGTTCCTGCCGGGGCAAGCGGGCGGGCTGTTCCGCGAATTCGGGTTCACGCTGGCGATGGCGGTGATGCTGTCATCAATCGTGGCGCTGACGCTGGCCCCGGTGCTGGCCAGCCGTTTGCTGACCCGCGCCGCCCCGACAGATCAGGCCCCGCGCGGTCCGATGATCTGGCTGGGCAATATGCTGGCCGGGTTCTATGCAAGAACGCTGCGCGGTGCCTTGGGGGCGCCGATGGTTGTTGTGACTGTGGCTGCGTTGTTTGCCCTGACGGCTGTTATGGTGGCGGGCGGCATCCGGCAAGAGCTGACCCCGCGCGAGGACCGCGCCGTTATCCTGATGTCAGTCACCGCGCCCACAGGGGTCTCGCTCAATTATACCAGTTCAAAGCTGCAAGAGATCGAAACCGCGATGTCGCCGATGCGCGATAGCGGCGAGATGACGAATATCTTTTCCATCACCGGGTTTGGCGCGTCAAATCGCGGTTTTGTGGTCATGACCCTTGCAAAATGGGATGAGCGTGATCGCAGCCAACAAGAGATTGTGGCTGACGTCAACCGCAACCTGTCCAGCGTTGTGGGGGTCAGGGCGTTTGTGATCCAGCCCAATTCGCTGCGCATCCGTGGCGCAGGCCGGGGGCTGAGCTTTGCCATCACGGGCAATAATTACGAACAGCTATCCTCGGTGGCCGATGATCTGGTGCAGGCGCTGCAGCGCAACCCTGCGATGGGGCAGGTGCGTCTGGAATACGAGACAACGCTGCCGCAGTTGTTTGTGGAAATTGACCGCGTGCGCGCATCGGATCTGGGGATCGATATTACCGGGCTGGGCGATGCCCTGCGCGCCGTTCTGGACGGGCGCAGCGTTGGGTCCGTTTTCATCGACGATACGTCTTATGATGTGCAGATGCTGTCCAGCACCGATCCGGTCAATGACCCAACCGATCTTGAAAATATATTCGTGCAGTCATCGGATGGGCAGATGGTGCCTATGTCCAGCTTTGTCAGGCTGGAAGAACGCGCTGTCGCACCTGAATTGAAGCGCGAGAACAAGGCCCGTTCGGTCGAGATAACGGCCGGTCTGACGCCCGAGATGTCGCTGGGTGATGCCATGGCCGAAGTGCGCGCCCTGTCTGCCGGTATTCTTGCGCCTGAAAACGCCATTGTGCCCTTGGCCGAGGCCGCGGCGCTGGATCAGACATCGGCTGGGTTGATCCTGACCTTCGGCTTTGCCATTCTTGTTGTCCTTCTGGTTCTGGCGGCGCAATTCGAAAGCTTTATTTCCGCGATCGTGGTCATGGCAACGGTGCCATTGGGGCTGGCTTGTGCCATGTTTGCCCTGCTGTTCAGCGGGTTGAGCCTGAATGTCTATAGTCAGATCGGGTTGGTGATGCTGATCGGTATCATGGCCAAGAACGGGATTTTGATTGTCGAATTTGCCAATCAGCTGCGGGACAAAGGCGCGGATGTGAAAGACGCGATCTTTGATGCGTCAACTATCCGGCTGCGCCCGGTGATGATGACGATGACATCAACCGTTCTGGGGGGCGTGCCGCTGATCCTGTCATCCGGCGCCGGCGCCGAGGCGCGCGAGGCCTTGGGCTGGGTGATCGTGGGCGGTCTGGGTCTGGCGACGGTATCCACCCTTTATCTGACGCCGGTTGCCTATCTTTTGCTGGCCCGCTTTACCGCCCCCAAAGCCGAGGAGGAGCGGCGTCTGGTACGGGAGTTGGAAGAGGCACAGCAGGGTTGATCGTGTTGCCCCCTGCCGCGCCGTTCTGTCACGATCAGGCCGCGATCAGCGTTTGCGGATCAACGGCAGCAATCCCCAATGCCTCGCCCACGGCGGCATAGGTCAGTTGTCCGTCATGGATATTCAGACCCGCCAGCAGATGCGGATCATCCGCGCAGGCGCGTTTCCAGCCTTTGTTGGCCAGCGCCAGCATGAAAGGCATCGTGGCATTGCCCAAGGCAAGCGTTGATGTGCGCGCAACCGCGCCGGGCATATTGGCCACGCAATAATGCATGATGCCGTCCACCTCATAGATCGGGTCTTGATGGGTGGTGGCCTTTGACGTTTCAAAACAACCGCCCTGATCAATGGCCACATCCACCAGCACAGCGCCGGGCTTCATCTCCGCCAGATGCGCGCGGGTGATCAGCTTGGGCGCTGCCGCACCGGGGATCAGCACCGCCCCTACCACCATATCGGCCTGCGGCAGTAATTCCGCCAGCAACCCGGCCGAGGAATATCCCGTCTTGAACACACCGCCGAACACATCATCCAGATAGCGCAGGCGCGGCAAGGACCGATCCAGCACGGTGACATCCGCGCCCATGCCTGCCGCGATCTTGGCTGCATGCGTGCCCACGACACCGCCGCCGATCACCAGCACACGCGCCGGGCCAACACCGGGCACGCCGCCCATCAGCACACCGCGCCCGCCATTGGCCTTTTGCAACGTCCACGCGCCCACCTGTGGCGCAAGACGGCCCGCAACCTCGGACATGGGGGCCAGCAGCGGCAGGCCACCTGACCGATCCGTCACGGTTTCATAGGCAATCGCGGTGCAGCCCGAGGCCAGCAGATCATGGGTTTGATCCGGGTCCGGGGCCAGATGCAGATAGGTGAACAACACCTGCCCGCGGCGCAGCATCTTGCGCTCGCCTGCCTGCGGCTCCTTGACCTTGACGATCATATCCGCCTTGGCAAAGACCTCTGCCGCGGTGGCGATGATGGTGGCACCCGCAACCTCATAATCTGCATCGGCAAAGCCCGCCCCCAGCCCTGCACCTGTCTCAATCAGAACCTCATGGCCATTGGCCACGGCTTCCAATGCGGCATTCGGTGTCATGCCGACACGGAACTCTTGCGGTTTGATCTCTTTTGGACATCCAATTTTCACGAATTCTTCCTCCCTGATACGCTATGTTCCGATCATGCCCTAAAACCCGCGCAAGGCGTTTGATTTCAGGGTCGCATTTCAGGCCGCTTTACGCATATCCTTCGCAGAAACCGGACTTTGACCGAAGGAACCATCGTTTCATGGCGCTTGACCCGACAGATCGTCGTATTCTTGCCGTGCTTCAGCGCAAGGGGCGTATCTCAAACGCCGATCTGTCCGAGGAGGTGAACCTGTCCGCCTCGGCCTGTCATCGCCGTGTGCAGCGGCTGGAGGAGGATGGTTATATCAGCCGCTATGTGGCCCTGCTGGATCGGCGCAAGATGGGCCTGCCCACATTGGTTTTTGTCGAGATCACGCTGTCCGGCCAAGCCGACGATCTGCTGGATGCCTTTGAAAAGGCGGTATCACGTATCCCCGATGTGCTGGAATGTCATCTGATGGCCGGAACGGCGGATTACATCCTCAAGATCGTGGCCGAAGATACCGAAGATTTCGCCCGCATCCACCGCCAGCATCTGTCACGCCTGCCCGGTGTGGCCCAGATGCAAAGCAGCTTTGCGCTGCGCACTGTGTTCAAGACAACGGCGATTCCCGTCTGATTCCGCAGTCATGCCCGCCATCGGCCACCACAAAGGTGCCATCTGCGCCGCATCCGTCTGCACAAGATGGCGCGCTTCGCGGTAGGTCAGGATCGGGCGCGCGGGCGTTTGCCGGGATACTGCGCGGGGAAGGGGGGGCGTGATGACCTGCTTGGCCATGTCGCCTGCCAGCAGGCTTTCACAAGCGGCTCCATCCGCCGCATTCAGGATCTCATGCCGCTGCAGCATCACATGCACATATGTCACCGTAGGGCAGGGCGCATAGCGGATGCTATCGCCGTTGATCAGGGCCTTGGCGGGCATCAACACTTCAGGCGTGGCATAGATCAGATCTGCCAGCGACGCACGCCAGAGCAGGCGGTGCTGTGGCGATACTTTCAAGGGCTGGCGGTTTCCCATCGTGCCGGGGTTGCACAGGACCGGCGCATTCGGTCCGGTGCCCGCCACCGTTTTGAACCCGACCCAGATCAGCGGTTGAAACCCGTGATCCATTGTCAGAACCCGGCTGCCGACACGCAAGCTGGCCACGTTTTGCAGGCCGCACTCCGTCATGATCGCGGTGCCGGTGCTAAAGCAGATATAGCGGTGACTATAGGCGCTGTTCTGATCGGTTGTTTTGAAACCGGATTGGTTTCCCTGCGCGGTATTGGCATTATACCATGTCTGCAGATCAAAATCAGGCGCCCAGAGAACGTGAAACAATGTCCCGTTCTGGTCAACGCCTTCAAAGACGATCAACCCGCCTCCGGCTGCCGGGCCGGGATCGCTGCGCAATACGGTGGCCTGTGCCAGCGCGAATGTCCCGCTGCTTGTGCTCCAGCTTAAGCTATATGTTTCACCCAGTTCAAAAAGATACGGATCTGTGTCAGCGGATATGGAGGTGATCCGCAGATTGAATGTGTCTGACGGTGGCCCATTGAATAATGAGGTGTCGGGTTCAGAATTGATGTTTCCCCCGCTGGAAACGGCAAACTGCAGGTCTTCGCCTTCAATTGTCTTGCTCATCTTGCCGTTCCAGCCGTCACTTATCCTTGGTGTCTCGGTCTAGTATTGAACAGTTGCCAGAAAGATTGGCTTAACAGCGGCGTGAAAACTGGTTTTAACCTGCTGAAAAATGTAAAAACTGCTGACGCAGGACAAAGGGGCCGAAATGCAGTGGGATTACATCATCGTCGGGGCAGGCAGTGCCGGATGCGTGCTGGCAAAGCGATTGACGGATGCGGGGCATCGCGTGCTGCTGTTGGAAGCGGGCGGAACAGATGCTTATCACTGGATCCATATTCCGATGGGATACCTGTATTGCATCGGCAATCCGCGCACGGACTGGATGTATCGCACCGCCGAAGACCCCGGATTGAACGGGCGGTCCCTGATCTATCCGCGCGGCAAGGTGCTGGGGGGCTGTTCGTCCATCAACGGGATGCTGTATCTGCGCGGTCAGGCGGCAGATTATGATGGCTGGCGGCAGATGGGCTTGCCCGGTTGGGGCTGGGACGATGTGCTGCCCTATTTCAAACGCTCCGAGGATTTTGTGGAAGGCGCATCCGACATGCACGGCGCAGGCGGTGAATGGCGGGTGGAAAACCAGCGTCTGCACTGGGATGTGCTGGATGACTGGAAAGCCGCCGCCGTTGCGGCGGGCCTGCCGGAAACCACAGATTTCAACACTGGCGATAATGAAGGCGTTGGTTATTTCCGCGTCAACCAGCGCAGCGGCTGGCGGATGAACACGGCGCGGGCCTTTTTGCGCACGCGCAGCGGGCAGGGGTTGCAGGTGGAAACCCACGCGCAAACCCGCCGCGTGCTGATCGAGGAGGGCCGCGCTGTCGGTGTCGAATATCTCCAGGGTGGGCAGGTCAAGACCGCCCGCGCAGCCGCCGAGGTGATCTTGTCCGCAGGGGCCATCGGATCGGTGCAAGTGCTGCAACTGTCCGGCCTTGGTCCGGCAGGGCTGCTGACGCGGCATGGCGTTGATGTCATCCGCGATATTCCCGATATTGGCGCGAATTTGCAGGACCATCTGCAATTGCGCTGCGCATGGCGTCTGACAGGGGCCAAGACGCTGAACACGATGGCAAGTTCCTTGTGGGGCAAGGCCAAGATCGGGCTGGAATATGTTTTGCGCCGCTCTGGCCCGATGTCGATGGCCCCCAGCCAGTTGGGAGCATTTTCCCGTTCGCGCGAGGATCTGGCGACACCGGATCTGGAATACCATGTCCAGCCTCTGACGCTGGAGGCCTTTGGCCAGCCGTTGCATGATTTCCCCGCAATGACCGCCAGTGTCTGCAACCTGCGCCCCGAAAGCCGGGGCACGGTGCAGATCACCAGCAATGATCCGCGTGATGCGCCGCGCATTGCCCCCAATTACCTGAGCACCGATGGTGACCGCCGCGTGGCTGTGGATGCAATCCGGCAGGCGCGCCAGATCATGGCGCAGGCCCCGATGGCGAAATATGCCCCGGAAGAGATGAAACCGGGGATAACCGCGCAATCCGATGCGGAATTGATGCAGGTTGCTGGCGATATCGGCACAACGATCTTTCATCCTGTCGGAACGGTGCGCATGGGCCAAGATGACAGCGCACCGCTTGACGCTGCATTGCGCCTGCGCGGCGTTGCCGGGCTGCGTGTGGTCGATGCCAGCGTGATGCCTTTGATCACGTCCGGAAATACCAATTCACCCACGATCATGATCGCGGAAAAGGCGGCAGACATGATTTTGACGGCGGCGCGGTGATGGCGGGGAATGTGGCGATCCCCTATGCTTCGGGGCGTGGTCATACCTTGCGGCTGGCCGAGGTGATTGCGGATGCTTTGGGCGAGGGGGGGTGTGATGCGCGCCTCATCGATGTCGAGACCATGGCCAAGACAGACTGGCAAGCGCTGGATGCCGCCGATGCCATCGTCATGGGCGCGCCCACCTATATGGGCAGTGCTTGCGCCGCGTTTAAAACCTTTATGGATGCAACGGGCCAGATCTGGATGGAGCAGGGCTGGGCCGATAAGCTGGCGGCGGGCTTTACAGTGGCCACATTTCCGGGGGGCGACAAGCTGAACACGCTGATGCAGCTGAGCGTTTTTGCCGCCCAGCACGGGATGATCTGGGTTGGTCAGGACCAGATCGGCGCGCCTGCCAATGCAGATAACCCCGGTATCAATGCCAGCGGTGTCTGGCTTGGGCTGGGGGCCACATCCTCGCGCGATAAGGCGCTTATGGTTGGGAGGGGGGATATGGAAACCGCGCATCGCTTTGGCCTGCGCATCGCCCGCGCCGTGCGCCGCTGGCGGGTCTGAGCCGTCTCGGGCCGCTGATTTCAGGGGCTGGTGTTGCAAATGAGTATTTGCAGAACAATGAAGGGGGGCGCGGTGTCCGGCTTGACCCTGTCCGATCAGTGGGGGCGATCAGTTGGGGCTTAGGTAGGGCGGTGGCAGGGCGGTGGCCGGATAAAAACAAACCCCCGGGCGCGGGGCACGGGGGTCGTCTTAATTCTAGCGTTCAAGCTTTCGGGAATAAGGCCTTAAAGGCCGCCTTCACGCTGAGCTTTCTTACGCGCCAGTTTACGGGCACGACGGATAGCTTCGGCTTTCTCGCGCGCTTTTTTGACGG
>JBLRWJ010000099.1:0-2271 GCA_047921315.1 Rhodobacterales bacterium
GCCGATATCCCCCGCCCGGCGGCACCGCCGGGCAGCGCCTGCCGGGGGGCAGGCAAAGACATAAAACCGCCCGGTCATCCATCCAAGGCAGAGATCACCGCGTTCACGATAACAGCCCCCCGCACATCACGCTGCCATGACGCCCAGATAAGGCTATACCCTCACGCAGAGGTGCGCACCGGCGGCATGGCCCTTGCCCCGATGTTGCGCTAAGCCTTGCGGCAGACATATCAAAGGCCCCGACATGCACCTTCCCCACCCGCTGACCTGTGACCTTGTGCTGATCGGCGGGGGCCATGCCCATGCGCTGGTCCTGCGCAAATGGGCGATGAACCCTTTGGCCGGGGTCCGGCTCAGCGTGATCAACCCATCGCCCACAGCCCCCTATACCGGCATGTTGCCCGGCCATATCGCAGGCCATTACAGCCGGGATGAGCTGGATATCGATCTGGTCCAACTGGCCCGCGCCGCCGGGGCGCGGCTGATCCTTGACCGCGCCACCGGATTGCAGGCGGGCGAGAAACAGCTGCGGCTGGCATCAGGGCGGATGCTGCATTATGACATCGCCTCGCTCGATATCGGGATCACCGCGGAAATGCCCGCCATTGCGGGGTTTTCCACCTATGCTGTCGGGGCAAAACCCCTGGATACCTATGCCGCGCGTTGGCGATCTTTTCTGGTGGCGGTGCAGGCAGGGCGAAAGCGCCCGCATGTGGCAGTGATCGGGGCCGGGGTTGCCGGGGTGGAACTGGCCATGGCCATGGCCCATGCGCTGCACACCATCACCGCAAGCGCCCAAGTGCATCTGTTCGAGGCGGCAGACAGCCTGACAGGCACCGGCACCGCCACCCGCAAGCGTTTGTTGCGCGCGCTTAAGGCACGCGGCATCACGCTGCACAGCGCGTCCCGCGTGCGGCAGATCATGGCCGATGCTGTGATCCTTGACGATGATCGCCGGGTTGAGGCGGATTTTGTTGTGGGTGCCGCTGGCGCCTTTGCGCAGCCTTGGCTGGCGCAAACGGACCTGCCGCTGACGGATGGCTTTGTGACGGTCGGCCCCGATCTCGGCGTGCAGGGTCATGCATCCCTGTTCGCTGTTGGTGATTGCGCGCATATGGCCCATGCGCCGCGCCCCAAAGCAGGCGTTTTCGCGGTGCGCGCCGCCCCGGTCCTGCATGACAATCTGCGCGCCGCCGCAACAGGGCGCGCAACCCGCCCGTTTCATCCGCAACGCGGATATCTCAAACTGATTTCACTGGGTGAGAAATCCGCCATCGCCGAAAAGTTCGGGCTGGGCGTTGCGGGACCATGGCTCTGGCAGTGGAAGGACCGGATTGACCGGGCCTTTATGGATCAGTTCCGCGCCTTGCCGGCCATGCCAGCCCCCGCCCGCCTTCGCGAACAGGCCCTTGGGGCTGCGGGGGTGGCAGGACAGGATCAACCCATCTGCGGTGGGTGCGGCTCCAAACTGGGGGCACGGACCTTGCACAGCGTGCTGGCGCGGCTGCCTGTCTCAACGCGTGACGATCTGCGCAGCCTGCCCGGTGATGATGCCGCCATACTGCTGACAGGCGGCGTGCAACAGGTGATCAGCACCGATCACCTGCGCGCCTTCACAGCCGATCCTGCCACCATGGCGCGGATCACGACCCTGCACGCGCTGGGTGATATCTGGGCGATGGGTGCCAGCCCGCAGGCCGCAACCGCAACGGTGATCCTGCCGCCGATGTCACCCACGCTGCAAGCCCGCACGCTGGATGAGGTGATGCAGGCCGCAGCAGAGGTGCTGCATGCGGCCGGCGCAGCCCTTGTGGGGGGCCATTCCACAACAGGGGCCGAGTTCACGCTTGGCTTTACCGTGACCGGCCTCTGCGCCGCGCCGCCCATTACCCATAGCGGTGCGACACCCGGTGATGCCCTGATCCTGACACGGCCCATCGGATCGGGCACCCTTCTGGCCGCCGAGATGCAGCACCGCGCCAATGGCCGCCATATCGCCGCGCTGCTTGCGCAGATGGCGCAGCCGCAGGGCGATGCCGCCAAGGTGCTGCGTCACGCCCATGCGATGACAGATGTCACAGGGTTTGGCCTGGCCGGACATCTGATGGCGATCTGCCGCGCCTCCGGTGTAGGCGCCGCGCTGCAGCTTGCCGCGATCCCGCTTTATGACGGGGCAGAGGCGCTTGCCGCCCGCGGCATCCGCTCCACCGCCTACGCTGACAATCTCGCCGCCGCGCCGGTCAGTGGTGCCAGCGGCGCGCGGGCAGCGCT
>JBLRWJ010000099.1:2371-3543 GCA_047921315.1 Rhodobacterales bacterium
CCGCCCAGCCTCTGCCGCCCAGCCTCTGCCACTCGCCCTCAGCCCCCCGAGGCCGCCTGTATATCGGCAACAGCCGCCGCCAGATCCGCATCCCCCAGACCCGGCAAGGTGATGCTGGCCAATGGCGCGCGCCCGTGGCGGGCCTGCGCCTTGGAATAGCGCGGGTCGTAATGCCGCGCGACCAGATCAGCCGCCAGTGCTTCAAACGCCCCCGCCTGCGCCATCTGTTGCCAGCCTTGCACCCGCTCGGCCCCGTGATAGGCGCGCAGCGGCTCCAGCTTGTGACAAAGCCGCCCGACATCGGCCAACAGGTCGCCGTAAGCCAGCGTCAGATATTGCGCGCGCGCCGCCAAAGGGGCTGCGATCATGATATGCTCCGCCGCGATCATCGCCCGCCACAGCATGGGTGGCAGGATCACACGGCCAATCTTGTTGCTTTCGGCCTCCACAAAAACCGGCCTGCCGGGGTCAAACCGCGCCAGCGCCATGGCCAGCCGGCTCTCGAACCGCTTCTGCGAAGGTTGCCCCCCCGCTTGCCCCCCCAGCAAGGACCCGCGATGCCCAGCCATCTGCTCAAGGTCGATCACCTGCGCCCCCGCCGCTGCCAACCGCGCCAGCAACTGGGTCTTGGCGGTGCCAGTGCCCCCATCCAGCAGGATCAACCGATGCGGCACCACCTGCTCATAAAGCGCCTGCACCACCAAACGGCGATAGGATTTATACCCGCCCTCAATCAGTTCCACCCGCCACCCCACCTGTGACAGGATCGAGGCAAAAGACCCGGACCTTTGCCCGCCGCGCCAGCAATAGACCAAGGGCCGCCAGCCGCCATCACGATCCGCCAGCGGCCCCTCCAGATGGGCCGCCGCATTGCGCGCCACCAGCGCCGCCCCGGTTTTGCGGGCCAGAAAACGGTCCTGCTGCACATAGATCGTCCCCACCGTGGCGCGTTCCGCATCTGACAGCACAGGCAAGTTCAGCGCGCCGGGGATATGATCCTCGGCATATTCCGACGGGGCGCGCACATCGATTATGTCGTCAAACCGCAGCGCCGCCAGCGCCGCAAGTGAGGTCAGTTGCAGTGTCATCGCGCCTTCATCTATCCCAAGCTCAGGCACAATGATCTAACGGGACGCATCGCAATTGACCACGCCCCGCGCTTCATTGTTCCA
>JBLRWJ010000099.1:3643-10481 GCA_047921315.1 Rhodobacterales bacterium
CGCAACCGCAAGGCGTTGGTGATCACAAGCACCGATGACGCCGCCATCGCGCCACTGGCCAGCATCGGCGACAACATCGGACCGCCAAACACCCATAAAAGCCCCGCCGCCACGGGGATCAACGCCACGTTATAGCCAAAGGCCCAGACAAGGTTCTGCCGGATATTGGACATGGTGCGCAAACTGATGCGATGCGCGGTCGCCACGCCGCGCAGATCGCCCGACATCAGCACCACATCCGCCGCCTCGATCGCCACATCGGTGCCGCTGCCCATGGCGATGCCCACATCCGCCGCCGCCAGCGCCGGCGCGTCATTGATCCCGTCCCCGACAAAGCCAACACGCCCCTCTTTGGCCAGATTTGCCAGCGCATCCGCCTTGGCGGTGGGCATCACGCCCGCGATCACCGTGTCGATCCCCAGCTCCGCCGCTACCGCCTGTGCCGCCGCGCGGCTGTCGCCGGTGATCATGGCCGGGCGCAGCCCTGCGGCTTTCAGCGCGCCTATCACCGCGCGCGCCTCGGGCTTGATCTGGTCGGATACGGCCAGCGCCGCGATGACGCGCCCGTCAAATGCCGCAAACAACACGCTGCGGCCTTCATTCTCCCAATCGGTGACTGTCGCGGCCAGCCCCTCTGGAACCGCCTCAAAGAACCGCGCAGCCCCGACTTTCAGCGCAACGCCCGCCACCTCCCCTGTCACCCCCAGACCGGGATGCGCCTGTGATCCGCGCACCTCCGGCAGGGTCAGGCCACGCGCTTCAGCCTCTGCCACAACGGCGCGGGCGATGGGGTGGTCCGATGTCGCCTCAAGCGCGGCAATCGCGGCCAGCACATCGTCCTGCGACCCGCTCTGAACATCGTCCAGAACGGTCACTCCCGTCACCACCGGTTTGCCGACGGTCAGCGTGCCGGTCTTGTCAAAGGCGATGATCTGCACGCCCTGCAAGGCCTGCAACGCATCGCCGCGCCGGAACAACACCCCCAGTTCCGAGGCGCGCCCGGTGCCCACCATGATCGAGACTGGCACCGCCAGCCCCATCGCACAGGGGCAAGCCACCACCAGCACCGACACGGCGGCCACAACCGCCAGGCCCAGCGCAGGGGCCGGGCCCAGCGCCAGCCACAGGCCCAAGGTGACGAGCGCAATCACCATCACGATGGGCACAAACACCGCCGTCACCCTGTCCACCAGCGATTGGATCGGCAGTTTTGCCCCCTGCGCATCCGCAACCGCGGCCATGATCTGCGACAGGACGGTATCTTTTCCGGTGGCTGTGGCGCGGATCATCAGGGCCCCGGCCCCGTTGACCGTGCCGCCGATCACCCGCTCGCCCAAGCCGCGTGTCACCGGCAATGGCTCGCCTGTGACCATGGCCTCGTCGATGTCCGACTGGCCCTCGATGATCTCGCCATCGGTGGGCACGCGCGCGCCGGGGCGCAATTCGATCTCATCCCCGGTGACCAGATCGGCAATCGGCACCACCTGCATCACACCGTCACGGCGCACCCGCGCCTCGCGCACTTGCAGGCCCGCCAGTTTGCGGATCGCCTGGCCAGCCTGTCCGCGCGCCCGCGCCTCCATCCAACGGCCCAGCAAGATCAGCGTCACGATCACGGCAGCGGCTTCAAAATACACATCCGCCGTTCCGGGGGGCAAAATGCCGGGGGCAAAGGTTGCCACCGTGGAAAAACCCCACGCCGCCCCCGTGCCCAGCGCCACCAGCGCGTTCATATCGGGCGCGCGGTGCAACAAGGCTGGCAGGCCCAGCTTGAAAAACCGCAAACCGGGGCCGAACAGCACCAGACTGGTCAGCACGAACTGGATGGTCCAATCGGTGCCCATCCCGATAGTGCCATGCAGCCAGTCATGAAACGGCGGCCAGATATGCCCGCCCATCGCCAACACCATCACCGGAACCGTCAGCGCCGCCGCCATCAGCGTATCGCGGCGCAGCTTTGCGATATCGGCGGCTTCGCGGGCAGCAGCAGCATCGGGGCGATCATCCATCACCGGGCTTGCGGCATAGCCTGCCCGTTTGACAGCGGCGATCAGCGCGTCCTCGTCCACGGCAGCGGACAGCAGCCGAACCCGCGCTTGTCCGTCCGCAAGGTTGAAACTGGCCGCAACCACCCCCGGCACCGCCTGCAACGCCGCCTCGATCCGCGCCACACAAGAGCCACAGGTCGCGCCCTCGACGGTCAGGCGCATGTCATCCTCGGCAGCGGGATATCCGGCTTTGGACAGTGCAGATGCCAGACTGGCGGGGCTTGGGGCACCATTATGCGCCACTTCGGCCCGTTTCGTGGCCAGATTGACACGCGCCTCGCGCACGCCCTCCACCCCGGACAAGGCCGCCTCGGCGCGGCGCACACAGCCTGCGCAGCTCAGGCCCGTTACATCCAGTCGCAGTGTCTGTTCCATCAGCAGGCCCTTCACTCCATCTGTGACAGATAAACGCCTTCACAGCGCGGAATTCAAGGCCAGCCGCAGGCCAAAGCCCGCGGCACGCGTTCACATGGAAGCGATTACATGGTGGCGATCACATGGAAGCGATTACATGAAAGCGAACATATCGCTGCAATCACATCGCAGATGCGATCGCCTCTTCTTCCTCGGCCTCGGCGGCCAACAGGGCGGCGTTGCCGCCTGCGGCTGTTGTGTCGATACAGATGTGCCGCTCGATCCGGCAACGCGCGGCAAGATCATCGCCGCAGGCCAGCCCGATCAGCGCCCCGTCCCGCGCCGCCAGCGCGCAACGTGCGGCGCGCAGATCGCGGGCATCGGACCACAGCGCCACCAGATCAAACCCGCGCATATGTTCCAGCGCACCGCGTGGCAAAACCCCGTCGATCCCCTGCGCGGCAGGCACGCCCGGTGCCACCGCCAGCGCATGACAGCCATTGTCGCGCGCGATCTGCATCTGTTCCGCCGCATCCGCCGCGGTCGGCCCCAGACACAGCACAGTGCCGCGCCCGAAGGTGGATAAACGGTTCGATTCGCCGGTTGGCCCAGGCAGATCGGTGACAGACAGCCGCGCCAGTTCCAGCCCGCGCAGCTGATCCAGCCGCCCCTGCACCGCGCCGACATCGGCGGGTTTGCCCGCTTGGCCTGCATGATCCTTGGCCGGCACATGCAGGAAACGCGGCACATAAGATGGCCCGCCCGCCTTTGGCCCGGTGCCAGACAGCCCCTCGCCACCAAAGGGCTGGCTGCCGACGATCGCCCCGATCTGGTTGCGGTTGACATAGGCATTGCCCACCTTGAGGCGCGAGGTCACCTGTTCGACCCGCCCGTCAATGCGCGTATGCATCCCGAAGGTCAGGCCAAAGCCGCTGGCATTCACCGCATCCACCACCGCATCGATCTGATCGGCGCGGAACGTGGCGATATGCAGGATCGGGCCGAACACCTCGCGCTCCAGTGCCTCGATCCCGCTGACGCGGATCACGGCTGGGCCGATGAAATGCCCCTGCGCGGGTGCCTCCATCGCCTTGAGCAGGGTGCCAGCCTTGCGCGCATCCGCGATATAGGTGGCAAAATCAGCCTGCGCGCGGGCGTCAATCACCGGGCCGATGTCAATGTCATGATGCCACGGATTGCCCAGCCGCAATTCATCCATCGCGCCAAAGAGCATCTCCAGAAACGGCTTTTCAATATCCTTCTGCAGATAGAGCACCCGCAAGGCCGAACAGCGTTGCCCCGCTGACTGGAAGGCCGAGTTGATGATGTCACGCACCGCTTGTTCCGGCAGCGCGGTGCTGTCCACGATCATGGCGTTCAACCCGCCGGTTTCCGCGATCAGCGGCGCATCGGGGGCCATGCTATCAGCCATGGTCCGGCTGATGCGCTGTGCGGTTGCGGTTGATCCGGTGAAACAGACCCCGCCGATACGCGGATCCCCCGTCAGGACAGGACCAAGCACCGATCCGCCCCCCGGCAGCAGTTGCAATGCGCTTCGGGGCACCCCTGCCTCATGCATCAGGCGCACGGCAACATGGGCACAGAGCGCCGTTGTCTCTGCCGGTTTCGCCAGCACACCGTTGCCCGCAGCCAGAGCCGCTGCGATCTGGCCGGTAAAGATTGCCAGCGGGAAATTCCACGGTGAAATGCAGGTGAACAGGCCCTGTGCTTTGCCCTGTGCCTCTGCGCCGCGGGCTGCATAGTAGCGCAGAAAATCCACCGCCTCGCGCAGTTCGGCAATCGCATCGCGGGGCGTCTTGCCCGCCTCACGCGCCAGAACCGCGAACAGCTCTCCGAAATGCTGCTCATAGAGATCGGCCGCACGGTTCAGCACATCGGCGCGCTGATGCGCGTCCGCGTCCCATGGCCGGGCCGCAGCAATCGCGGCGGCGGCATCGGCGGCAGAACAAACCGCTGTCTGGCCCACATGATCGGCGGGATCAGCCGGGTTGAGCGCCGCAACACTTTCTTCAGCTGCCAGATCAACCGCCGCAAGCGGGCCTGCCTGCCACTGATAGGGCGCGGCAAAGGGGGCACGGGCGCGGTCGATCATATCCAGATCACGCGCCTCATGCAGATCAAAGCCGCGCGAATTGGGCCGCTCCGGCGCATAAAGCGCAACCGGGTCTTTCACTGCAGAAGACCGGCGGCCAACGGCCCCCTCCAACGCCTCGAACGGATCAGCGGCCACCACCTCTGGCGGGACAGTTTCATCCACGATCTGGTTGACAAAGCTGGAATTGGCGCCGTTTTCCAACAGGCGCCGCACCAGATAGGCCAGCAGATCACGATGCGCGCCCACGGGGGCATAGATGCGGCAGCGGGTGCCTGCCTCTTTCATCACCACGTCATGCAACACCTCACCCATGCCATGCAAGCGCTGGAATTCAAACGATGATCTGTCGCCGGCCATGTCCAGAATGGCAGCCACGCTATGGGCATTATGGGTGGCGAATTGCGGATAGATGCGATCTGTCATGCCCAGCAGCTTTTGCGCGCAACACAGATAGGACACATCGGTGGCCGCCTTGCGGGTGAAAACCGGAAAGCTTTCCAGCCCTTCGACCTGTGCGCGCTTGATCTCGGTATCCCAATAAGCGCCCTTGACCAGACGCACCATGATGCGGCGGTCCAGTTCCTCGCTCAGCGCGTAAAGCCAGTCAATCACCGGGGCGGCCCGCTTGCCATAGGCCTGCACCACCACGCCAAAGCCGTCCCAGCCCGCCAGACGCGGATCGCGCAGCACCGCCTCGATCACATCCAGCGACAGGTCCAGCCTGTCGGCCTCCTCCGCGTCGATATTCAGCCCCATCCCCGCCTTGCGCGCCGCCAGCGCCAGATCCAGCGTGGCGGGCACCAGCTCTTCCATCACGCGGTCATGCTGACCGACCTCATAGCGCGGATGCAGCGCGCTCAGCTTGATCGAGATGCCGGGATTGGCGCGAATATCGCGCTGCGTGCATTCGCCCGCCAGCTTGGCAATCGCCTGCGCATAGGCGGTGTGGTATTTCTTGGCGTCCTGCGCTGTCAGCGCTGCCTCACCCAGCATGTCATAAGAGAAGGTAAAGCCTTGGCCCGCGCGCGCGGCGCCACGTTTGATCGCCTCCGCGATATCGCGGCCCAGCACGAATTGATGGCCCATTTCCTTCATCGCCCGGCTGACGGCAGTGCGGATCACAGGTTCGCCCAGACGCTTGACCGCCCCGTGCAGGATATTGGCCACGCCGGGGCCGTCATCATCCTTGAGAACCTTGCCCGTCAGCATCAACGCCCAGGTCGAGGCATTCACAAGGCTGGAGGAGGACCGCCCCAGATGCGCGCCCCATTCGGATGGTGCGATCTTGTCCTCGATCAGATCATCAATCGTCTCGCGGTCCGGCACGCGCAACAGCGCTTCGGCCAGACACATAAGCGCGATGCCTTCATTGGTGGACAGGCCATATTCGGCCAGAAACACCTCCATCAGGCCGGGGCGGCCCGAATTGCGGATGGACCTGACAAGCCCCTCAGCACGCAGTTTTGCAGCAGCGCGTGTGGCGGCATCGGGGGCCGCAGCGTGCTGAAGCGCGTCAAGCACCGCCGCTTCCGGGCGATGATGGGTGGCGCGGATTTCATCACGAAGGGTGGCAAGACGGGACATGGCGGGCTCCGACATTAAAATGACAGTAAAGGTCACAGCCATGTTAGCAGATGCCGTGCAGCCATTTTTCCTGTTGATCAATCCACAACAAGCCGATTGAATTTGTTTGCAGCCGTTTTGAAGGAACATCAATGTCTGACAATCAAAAACCGGACCAACTGGACCGGATCGATACCAAGATTCTACGCGAACTCAGCACCGATGGGCGCATTGCCATCACCGATCTTGCCAAAAAGGTGGGTCTGTCCAAAAGCCCCTGTCAGGTCCGCATGAAACGGTTGCAGGATCAAGGCTATATCCAAGGATTCCGCGCCGTGCTGGACCCTGCCAGACTGGGTCTGGATCATGTCGCCTTTGCCGAGGTGCGGCTGACCGACACCACGGAAAAGGCGCTGTCAGCCTTTAACCGTGCGGTGATGGATGTGCCCGAAATCGAGCAATGTCATATGATCGCGGGATCATTCGATTACCTGCTGAAAATCCGCAGCCGCGACATCAAGGCCTATCGCCATATCCTTGGCGAGGTCATCTCGGCGCTGCCCTATGTCGGCTCTACCTCCACCCATGTGTCGATGCAGGCCGTCAAGGACAGCGCGTTTTAGGAACAGCGCGTTTGAGGGACAGCGCGTTCTAGGGACAGCGCGTTCCAGGAACAGGCCCTTTGGGCGGCAGGCCAAATGCAAGACCTCTGCATGACACCGTTCCGGCCCCAGGATGAGGGCAGCGCCTGCCTGGG
>JBLRWJ010000100.1:0-10236 GCA_047921315.1 Rhodobacterales bacterium
CTGGTGGCTTGCGGGGCCTATGTGCCGATGATTTCGGGGCGCGGTCTGGGGCATACCGGTGGCACGCTCGACAAGCTGGAGGCGATCCCCGGTCTGCGCACCGATCTGGATGAAGGGCGGTTGCGCGCCGTGGTGGCGCAGGCTGGTTGCGCGATTGTCAGCGCCAGCGCCGCGATTGCGCCCGCAGATCGGCGGCTCTATGCGATCCGCGATGTGACGGGAACGGTGGAAAGCCTTGATCTGATCACCGCCTCCATCTTGTCGAAAAAGCTGGCAGCGGGGCTGCAAGGGCTTGTGCTGGATGTGAAAACCGGCAGCGGGGCGTTCATGACCACGCCAGACCGGGCGCAGGCCCTGGCGCGGGCGCTGGTGGATTGCGCCAATGCGGCCGGATGCCCGACAACCGCGCTGGTCACCGATATGAACCAGCCGCTGGCCCCCGATCTGGGCAACGCGTTGGAGGTCGCAGCCGCGATGCGGGTGCTGACGGGGCAGGCGGGTGGGCGGCTTTTGACCCTCAGCGCCGCTTTGGGCGGCGAGGTGCTGGCCGGGGCGGGCCTTGCGCCTGATGCAAAGGCAGGCGCGCAGGCGATCCGTGACAGCATCCGCGATGGCCGCGCGGCGCAGGCCTTTGCCCGCATGGTGGCCGCGCAGGGCGGGCCGGTGCGTTTTGTCGAGGATTGGGCGCGCTTTCTGCCCGAAGCGCCGGTGATTTTGGAGGTGCGCGCGCCGCAGGCGGGGTTCATCGTGGCCATTGACGGCCATGCGCTGGGCCTGTGCGTGGTAGCTCTTGGCGGTGGGCGGCAGATCGAGACGGACCGCGTTGATCCGGCGGTGGGCCTGTCGGAGATGGTGGAACTGGGCGCGCGGGTGGCGCAGGGCCAACCGCTGGCGCGCATCCATGCCGCACGGCCCGAGGCGGCACAACGCGCCTTGCGGCAGGTGCAGGCGGCGATCATCATAGCGGACACCGCCCCAGCCCTGCCGCCGCTGATTTATGACCGGATAGCCCCATGACACCACAGAGCAACCGCGCCTTTCTGGTCGTGATGGATTCGCTGGGGATCGGCGGTGCGCCGGATGCGGCGCGGTTCTTCAACGGCGACCGCCCCGATGCAGGCGCGAATACGCTGGGCCATATCGCGCAATACTGCGCCCAAGGCCGCGCCGAAGAGGGGCGCAGCGGCCCGCTGCATGTGCCGCATCTGGATCGGCTGGGGCTGGGCGCGGCGCTGGAACTGGCCAGCGGCATGGCCCCGCCGCCCGGTCTGGGCGCTGTGCCGCAGGGCCTTTGGGGGGCTGCCACAGAACAATCGAACGGCAAGGATACCCCGTCAGGGCATTGGGAACTGGCAGGTGTTCCGGTGCCGTGGGATTGGCACTATTTCCCCGATATGCAGCCCGCCTTTCCCCCCGATCTGTCCGCGCGCATCGCGGATCTGGCGGGCACCGGCGGCATCCTTGGGGATTGCCACGCCTCTGGCACCGATATCATCGCGCGGCTGGGCGCGCGGCACCTGCAAAACGGCTGGCCGATCTGCTACACCTCTGCGGATTCCGTGTTCCAGATTGCCGCGCATGAGGAACGCTTTGGCCTGCAACGCCTGCTGGATCTGTGCCAGCGCGTCGCCCCGATCCTGCATGCGATGCGTGTGGGCCGTGTCATCGCGCGGCCCTTCCTTGGCACGGCTAAGGGTGGCTTTACCCGCACCGCCAACCGCCATGATTATGCCATCGCCCCGCCTTTCCCCACCTTGTGTGACTGGGCGCAGGCCGAGGGGCGGCGGGTGCATGCGC
This sequence comes from Rhodobacterales bacterium, assembly GCA_047921315.1. Taxonomy (GTDB): domain Bacteria; phylum Pseudomonadota; class Alphaproteobacteria; order Rhodobacterales; family Rhodobacteraceae; genus Seohaeicola. The sequence continues at coordinate 1,798 of JBLRWJ010000100.1, forward strand.
TGGGCAAGATCGGGGATATATTCTCGATGAGCGGGATTGATGATGTGGTCAAAGGCGATGATGCCACGCTGATGCGGCATCTGGCGCGGCTGGTGGATCATGCCGAACCCGGCAGCCTGACCTTTGCCAATGTCGTGGAATTTGACAGCCTATATGGCCATCGCCGTGACGTGTCCGGCTATGCCGCGGCGCTGGAGAGGTTTGACGCGGCCCTTGGCCCGATCCTTGCGCGCTTGCGCCCCGGTGACATGATGCTATTGACCGCTGACCATGGCAATGACCCCACATGGAGCGGCACCGATCATACCCGTGAACGGGTGCCGGTGCTGGTTGCGGGGCCAGTAGCAGGGCAAGAATTTGGGCCAGTATCAGGGCAGGGGGCGGGTGCGCTGGGCCATTTGGCCTTTGTTGATGTGGCTGCCAGTATCGCGGCGCATCTGGGGCTGACAGAACACGGACCGGGGCAAAGCTTTCTATGACAGTGCAGACCTTGCAGACCATGCCCAAGATCGAATTGCACCTGCACCTTGAAGGGGCCGCCCCGCCTGATCTGATCCGGCGCATGGCCAAGCAGAAATCCATCAACCTGTCAGGTGTCTTTGCCGAAAACGGCGATTATACCTTTGATGATTTCCCGCATTTCCTGCAGGTCTATGAAGCGGCCACCAGCGTGTTGAAAACGCCAGAGGATTACGCCCGCCTGACCGCCGCAGTGCTGGAACAAAGCGCCGCCCAAGGCGTGATCTATACCGAGGCATTCCTCAGCCCTGATTTCTGCGGCGGCGGTGATCTGGGCGCATGGCGCGAATATCTGCAGGCCATCCAAGAAGCGGCCATCACCGCAGAGCGCGCGCATGGCATCGTCCTGCGCGGCATCGTGACCTGTATCCGGCATTTCGGGCCCTATACCGCGCGCCAGACAGCGCGCTGCGCGGCGGAAACGGCGGGTGACTGGATTGTCGGTTTCGGCATGGCCGGGAACGAGACAATGGGCAAACAGGGGGATTTTGCATGGTCCTTTGATTGCGCGCGTGAGGCGGGGTTGCGCCTGACCACCCATGCGGGGGAATTTGGCGGGCCGGATTCCGTGCGTCAGGCGCTGGATGATCTGCGCGTGGACCGGATCGGCCACGGTGTGCGCGCGATCGAGGATGCGGCGCTGGTCAAACGGCTGGCCGATACCGGCGTGGTGCTTGAGGTCTGCCCCAAATCCAATATCGCATTGGGCCTTTATCCCGATCTGCGCGCCCATCCCATTGCGAAGCTGCGCAAAGCAGGCGTAAAAGTAACCGTCTCAACAGATGATCCGCCGTTCTTTCACACCACGTTGACGGGCGAATACGCGGGGCTGGCCGAAAGCCTTGGCTGGGACAAAACGGATTTCGCGGCGCTCAACCGCACCGCCTTGGACGCGGCATTCTGTGATGCCAAAACGAAAAAACGGCTGGAGGGAAAGCTCAAGGCCGGATCAAAAACGTGACTGGAGTTGCCATGACTGATCATCTGACCGTCGTCACCCATCCGCTGGTGCAGCATAAACTGTCGCTGATGCGCGACAAGAACACCTCGACCGGAAGTTTCCGGCAATTGCTGCGCGAAATCTCGGCGCTGCTGGCCTATGAGGTGACGCGCGAGCTGGAATTGACCACCCGCGCCATCGAAACCCCGATGGTCGAGATGGAGGCCCCTGTCCTCAAGGGCAAGAAACTGGCGCTGGTATCGATCCTGCGCGCAGGTAACGGGCTGCTGGACGGGGTGCTGGAGCTGATCCCCTCGGCCCGCGTCGGGTTTGTCGGGCTTTACCGTGACGAGGTGACGCTGCAGCCGGTGCAATATTATTGCAAACTGCCCGAAGGGTTGGAGGACCGTCTGGTCATCGTCGTTGATCCGATGCTGGCCACAGGCAATTCCTCGGCGGCGGCGGTTGATCTGCTCAAGGCGGCAGGGGCCACCAATATCCGCTTTTTGTGCCTTCTGGCGGCCCCCGAAGGGGTGGCGCGCATGAAAGAGGCGCATCCCGATGTGCCCATCGTGACAGCTTCGCTGGATAAGCAGTTGGATGACAAAGGATATATCCTGCCGGGACTAGGTGATGCGGGTGATCGGATGTTCGGCACCAAATAAGCTCTGCTGACTTTACTCAACTGTCCGTTTCGTGCACTGTAGCTCCACGCTAATTGGGGGCGATTGACATGTGTGTTCGCGTTTTTTCGGTGGCGGCTTTGCTGGCTGTCACCAGTTTTACAAGTGTTGTCTGGGTAGCTCCGGTGATGGCCCAAGGGGCGCGCTACCAAGAGCCGGCAGAGTTTCCGCCGGCCTCTTTCACCGGATCGCAATATGTTGACAGCCGCGGCTGCATTTTTGTGCGCGCAGGCGTTGGCGGCACAACCTCATGGGTGCCGCGCGTCAACGCATCGCGGCGCAACCTGTGCGGGGCGCAACCGACATTTGCCAATGGCGTGCCGGCCCCGTCAACAGCGCAAGCCGCTATTCCGTCCGGTGCCACATTGATCACGGCACCACCTGCACCAACCACCAGCGCCGCCGCAACTTCCAGTGCCGCGGCAGCGCCAAGGCCCGCAGCGGCGCGACCTGATCCTGCACCAAGGCCGCTTCCGGTTGCGCGGAGCAATGCCCGTGTGGCCCCAACGCCGCCCGCCATGGCCGCGCCTGCGGGCGCACCGATGCGCACCATTGCCTCCATCACCACGCCGCCGACGATTGGTCTGGCGGCGCAGGCTAAAGCTGAGGCGCAGGCTAAAGCTCAGGCACAAACGCAGGCACAGCCGCGTGCGGCACAGGCGCGTCAGGTGCAACCAAGCGCGCCTCTTGAAATTGCACGTTGCGGTGCCGGAATGCGCTGTGGGCCGCAGACACAAGACCCTGTTGGCAGCACCGGGCGCACCGTCAGGTCGCAACCGCAGGTCTATACGCAGCGCGACCTGGCCATGCTGGACCCGCAAACCCGGATTGTGCCGCGCCATGTGGCCCAAGCGCAGGCGCAGGCCGCATCAGTCGGGGCTGTTCCGCAAGGATACCGGCCGGTCTGGAGCGATGATCGCCTGAACCCGCGCCGTGCGCAGGGCACGATTGCAGGCAAGGCAGCGATGGATCTGGTCTGGACCAACACGGTGCCGCGCCGCCTGATCGAGCGCAGCACAGGCCGCGATATGACCGCCTATAACCCGAACCTGCAATATCCCTATACCGACCTGACAACGCAGGTGCGGGCCGCAACGCAGGCCGCCCAAGCGGCAACCCTGTCAACCCGCAGCACGCCCAAGACGCCGCCGCAGGCCCAAGTTCAGGCCAAGACCACGCCGCAGGGCTCGCAAAAAGCCAAGGTTGAACAAGTCTCGACCCGCGCGGCGCCACCGCCGCCTGTTGCGGCGCGTGTGGCGGGGCGGTTTGTGCAGGTCGGGGCTTTTGCCGATCCGGCCAATGCCAGCCGTGTTGTGGGCAGGTTGCAGGCGGCGGGCCTTCCGGTCAGCATCCAGCGCACGACCAGCAAGGGCAAACCCGTTCAGGTCATCCTTGCCGGTCCCTTTGCGGATGCCGCAGCCACATCCCATGGGCTGTCTGCGGCACGCGCGGCGGGGTTCCGTGACGCGTTCCCGCGCAACTGATACGGACTGCCATCGCAGATCGCAGAGGCGACAGGCCTTAACGATCACAGACCGCTTGCAAGCGCAGCCAGTCACCATCTGACAGCAGCGGTTGCGGCGGTGCGCTGGCGAAAGGGTCTGCCTCGATCAGGGCGATGGTCCGCTCTCCGCTGGGGTCCAGCGCATAGGCGTAGGGGGTGGCCCGCACCGACAGACGCGCGAACCCCTGTTTCAGGCGCGCATCCGTCAAGGGCAGCGGTGGCGTGGTCAGCAGGGTTTCGGCATAGGCGCGCAGGGTGGCATCGGGCAGGGTGCCGGTGGTCAGCAAGCGAAAGCTGGTCATGATCCCGCCCCAGTCCAGCAGCCTGCCCAGCGGATCGCTGGCTTCGGCGCGCAACTGAGCGGCGATAATATAGCCGGCCAGAACATCGGGCTCATCATAGTTTTCCACCAATCCGCGACCAATCAGCAGGATACGACCGGGCAGGCGCACCGTGTCGCGCACGCCGCTGCGGATCACAATCAGCGCGTTGCGCTGGCCTGATGCTTCGGGCAGGCGGGCAGAGAGTTTCTGCAGCACCTGCAACCCTTCGGGGGCGATGCATGGCAGGCCGGTCACGCGTTCCAGATGTGTCATCAGGGCAAGGCCCAGATCCTCGCGCTTGGCATCAGGGACAAGGCTGAGCGTGTGGTTGCGCATCGCACCGGGCAGCCAGACCAGTGCCAGCACCGCCACGGCAGCAAATGACGCGATCAGCCCCATCCCGCGCAAACGGCCCGGATGGGGGCGGCGGCGGGCGACTGCGCTGCGCAGCTTTTCGATGGCGGCGATCATCTGCGCCTCGGTGGCGTCAAGTTCCAGCATCTCGGTCGCATCGCCATCGGGGTGGTAGAGCGCGGGGGTTTCTCCGGGATTGGCGCGGGCAATGGCGGCCAGTGACCAATGGGCGAGCGGACGATCCTGCAGGTCCGAGATCACCAGCGTCGCCTCACCGATCGACACGATCACCTCGCGCCGCTGTTCATCGGGTGTGGGCCGCCAAAGGGCCGATGCCTCCAATCGTTGATATTGCTGCAATGCCGTCATGGATGGGCTGCCCTGCCTCTGATTTTGAACCAGTTTAGCATGAGGCGGGTCGGGGCGGTAGTGGGCAGAGGGGAGAGCTTTTACAGTGCGCTGCCCTTACGTTCTGCCCCCGCGCGGAATCAAGGCGCGTAGCGCCGCCGCGCGATCGCCGTCACGCCCGCATGCCTGAGAGAACGGCGGCGGCGATTTTGCCGCTGTTGTGGCATGCGCCAAGGGTTGATGATGTTGCAGGGATAAAGTGCCACGTTCTTAGGTTGGATCGCCACCCCGCGTGTCAGCGACCGCGCGGCCCGCCCTCACAACCCTTTCGCAAGCGCCCGCAACTCGAATTTCTGGATCTTCCCCGTCGAGGTTTTGGGCAATTCCATGAACACCACCTTTTTCGGCGTCTTGAACCCTGCCAGCTTTTCGCGGGCGAAGGCGATCAAGGCGGCCTCGTCACCCGCAATGCCGTCTTTCAATTCGACAAAAGCGCAGGGCACCTCGCCCCATTTGTCATCGGGTTTGGCGACCACAGCGCAAAGAAGCACATCGGGATGCGCCATCAACACGCCCTCCACCTCGACCGAAGAGATATTCTCGCCGCCCGAAATGATGATATCCTTGGCGCGGTCGCTGATCTGCATATAGCCATTGGGATGCTGCACGGCGATATCGCCGGAATGGAACCAGCCGCCGGCAAAGGCCTCTTGCGTGGCTTTCGGGTTCTTGAGGTAGCCTTTCATCACGCCATTGCCGCGAAACATGATCTCGCCCTGCGTGACGCCGTCCATCGGGATCTGGCGCATCTGTTCGGTCATCACCGTCACATCCTCCAGAAAGGGCATCGCCACGCCTTGGCGGGCTTTGACAGCAGCGCGGGCGTCCCCTTCCAGCCCGTCCCATGCGGCGTTCCATGTGCACTCGGTCCCCGGTCCGTAGGTTTCTGTCAGCCCGTAGACCTGGGTGACGTTAAACCCCATCGGCTCGATCTTGGACAGGGTCGCGGGGGCAACGGGGGCGCCTGCGGTAAAGACCTCAACGGTTTGGGGAAATGCGCGGCGCTGTGCGGCGGGCGCGTTCACAAGGGTGTTGAGCACGATGGGCGCGCCGCCGAAATGGGTCACGCCCTCGTCCGCGATGGCGTCAAAAATGGCGGGGGCGGTGATATCGCGGCAGCAGATCACCGTGCCGCCCAGCACCGGCATCATCCATGTGTGGCACCAGCCGTTGCAATGAAACAGCGGCACGATGGTCAGATAGCGCGGATGCAGCACCATGCGCCAGCTGATCACCTGCCCCATCGCGTTGAGATAGGCGCCGCGATGGTGATAGACCACGCCTTTGGGCCGCCCCGTTGTGCCGGAGGTGTAATTGAGCGCGATGCTTTCCCATTCATCCTGCGGCATGATCCATTGGAAATCGGGATCACCCGTGGCCAGCAAATCCTCGTATTCCATGTAATGGCCATGCGCTTGCACACCTGCATGCAGGTCTGCCACTTCGATCACGGTGGGGGCGGGGCCGTCCATCCGTTCCAGCGCTTCGGCGGCCACGGGCAGGAATTGCGGATCGACCAGCAGGATTTTCGCGCCGCCGTGATCAAGGATATAGGCCACGGTATCGGGTTCCAACCGCGTGTTGATGGTGTTGAGCACCGCACCGCAAGCGGGCACGCCAAAATGCGCCTCGGCCTGCGCGGGCAGATTGGGGATGAGGGTGGCCACCACATCGCCCGGCTGCACGCCCAGTTTGACAAGCGCCGAGGCCAGACGCGTGACGCGCATATGATATTCGGCATAGGTTTTGCGATGCGCGCCATAGATCACCGCCGGATGGTCGGGATACACCTTTGCCGCGCGTTTGAGGAAAGACAAAGGCGTCAAGGGCACATAATTGGCCTCTGTCTTGCCCAGCCCGGTTTCATCTGCCATCCAGCCCATATGTGATCCTCTTTTGTTTTGTGGCGTTCGTGTCGCTATGGGGACAGAGTATGGTGATCGCCTGCCGCATGGGAAGAGGTATGATGCTGGAAAGACCGAACAAACCGCTGGCCTCTGCCGGTGCGATGATGCTGGCGATGCTGATCATCGGCTATATCGACAATTTTGTTGCGGATATTGCCGCGCAGATCGGGCTTTGGCAGTTCTTTGTCTTGCGCACCCTGATCACGGTGCCGCTGGTGGTGGGGATGTCCTTGGTGGGGCTGGGCACGCTGCGGCCCAAATCGTGGGTCAGGGTGGGCGGACGATCTGTTTTGGCGGCGCTGGCGATGCTGTGTTATTTCGGCGCATTGGGCTTCATGCCGATTGCGCAGGCCTTGGCGGGGCTGTTCACATCGCCGATCTTCATTCTGCTGATCACTTGGGGGCTGATGGGCCACAGTATCGGGCCATGGCGGGTGCTGGCGGTGGTGCTGGGGTTTGTGGGTATTTTGCTGGTGCTGCAGCCTGATACCGGATCTTTTTCATTCTGGACATTGCTGCCGGTGGCGGGTGGCCTGATCTATGCGGTGGCGATCATTGCCACGCGATCCTGGTGCGAGGGGGAAAGCACCCTCACGCTGCTGATCGGGGTTATGGGATGTCAGGGCGTGTTTTCCGCGCTGGCGGTGATGGGGCTGGTGGTGTTCAACATCCCCGAAACCGGGTTTCTGAGCATGCGCTGGGTCTGGTCTTTCACCGATGTCTGGCCGCTGATCTGGTTGCAGGCGGTTGGCTCTGTGGCTGGGGTCTGGTGCATCATCAAGGCCTATCAACTGGGCGAGGCGGGGTTTGTATCGGTCTTTGAATATTCGGTGATGATCTTCGGGCCGTTTTTCGCGTGGTATCTGTTTGGTCAGCCTGTGGGCCTGTGGCAGGCGGCGGGCATCGTGCTGATCGCATCGGCCGGGGTGATCATCGCGCTGCGATCCGGCGCAGAGCAGCGGCGCGAGATCATCCCCGGTTGAGGCGGCTTGCAACGCCGCGCCAGTGGGGTAGCGTGGCGGCATGATCATTTCGGCGGGCCGCAAATATATCTTTGTGCATATCCCCAAGACCGGGGGCACGGCGCTGGCGCTGGCGCTGGAGGGGCGGGCGCGGGGTGATGATATCCTGATCGGGGATACGCCCAAGGCCAAACGGCGGCGGCACAGGTTGCGGGATGCGCGCGCGGCGGGGCGGTTGTGGAAACATTCCACCTTGGCCGATATTGACGGGCTGGTCAGCGCCGCGCAGATCGCCGAGAGCTTTTGTTTCACACTGGTGCGCAATCCGTGGGACCGGATGGTCAGCTATTATCACTGGCTGCGCGGGCAGGGCTTTGACCATCCCGCTGTGGCATTGGCCAAGGCGCTGGATTTTTCCGCCTTTCTGCACCATCCACAGACCCGCGCCAGCCTGCAGGCATGGCCCTATGGCCGCTATATGCGCGATGCCAGCGGGGGTGAACATTGTGCGGCGTTCATCCGGCTGGAGTATTTTGAACAGGATGCCGCGCCGCTTTGGGCGCATCTGGGGTTCAGTCTGACGCTGGAAAAGGCCAACCAATCAGAGCGGAAAGACGACTATCGGCAGTATTATACTGATTCGGATGCTCAGCTTTTGGTTGATATTTGTGCCGAAGATATCCGGCGTTTCGGCTATTCCTTTTGAAAAACCGCCTGATTGTCGCCGGAAACCCCTATTTTTGTGCGTTTTTTATTTACTAAGACCTCTGCATGACACCGTTCCGGCCCCAGGATGAGGGCAGCGCCTGCCGGGGGGCAGGCAGGCGCTGCCCGGCGGT
>JBLRWJ010000101.1:0-3330 GCA_047921315.1 Rhodobacterales bacterium
GACAACGAGGATGGTCTTGTCTGGTGCAGTGGTCATTGGGGCCTCTTGATCTTAGGGGGCGGTAAGATAGGCCTCTGCCAGCGGCAGGGCGGTGGCGATGGCGCGGGCGGATCGTTCGGCGCCGCCCGGCTCGTGGATGCGCGGGATGATCCAGCCGGGATAGGTCAGCGCGCGTAACAGGATGAACAGATCCAGCGTTGCGGGGTCCACGGGGCGGCGGCTGGCGTAACCCTCCAGCAGGGCGGCGCGCAGATCGCTGTAATCGGGGGCGGGCAGGAAGCGCATCAGGAATGTCGCCAGTTCGAAATCCCGAAAGCCCCAGCCGCCATCGTCAAAATCGATCAGCGACAGCGCGCCGTCATGGATCAGGATATTCTCGGACAGGGCATCGGCATGGATCAATCCGGTATCAAGGCTGGCCTCGATCTGCGCCAGATGGGTATTGGCGCGGTCGCGTGCAGCCAGTAGCGTGGCGCGCTGATCCGGGGTCAGCCCCGGATTATCCCAGAACGGCCCCCAGACAGGGGCATCCCCCAGAAGGCCCGCCCTGTCCCATGCCGGACGGCTGAAACCGGCGGGGGGCGTCCATGCATCGCTGATCGCATGCATTTGCGCCAAGAGCAGGCCCAGCTTGCGGCAAAGGCCTGTGCGATCTGCCACCTCAAGCTGGCCTTGCGCGCCGATGGGCTGCCCCGGCAGCCATGTCAGCAGATCAACCAGCGTGTCACCGACCTGTTCCACCAAGGCACCGCTGCGGGAGGGCAGGGGGCGCGGCACAGACAAACCGCCCCGCACAAGCGCATCCATCCATTGCAATTCCGACTTGAGTTCTGCGTTGCTGCGATAGCCGGGTCTGTGCAGGCGCAAAGCATAGGCGCCGCTGGCATTCTCGGCGTGCCAGACGATATTCTCGCGTCGCGCCGTCAGCCGGATCTGATCGGGTGCAAAGCCCCACAGCTTTGCGGCGTGTTGTGCAACCTCCTCCATCATGCGTCCAGCGGGGTGTTGCCCAGCACCGTATCCAGCGCCGCAAGCATCCGGTCGGCATCGGCGGTAGAGAACACCATCGGCGGGCGCATCTTCAGCACATTGTAATGGATACCAAGGAAATTCAGCAGCACGCCGCGTTCCCGCATCGCGTTGGCGACGCGTTTGGTAAAGGCGGTGGCGGGGGCTTTGGTGGCGCGGTCCAGCACCATCTCAGCCCCGAAAAACAGACCCGAGCCGCGCACATCGCCGATACAGTCATGCCGCATGGCCAGATCGCGCAGCCCTTGGCGCGCATAGTCACCCACGATGCGGGCGTTTTCCATCAAGCCTTCATCCTGCACCACCTTCAGGGTTGCCATGGCCGCGGCGCAAGATACCGGATTGCCGCCAAAGGTGTTGAAATAGCGGAATGTGCTGCGAAAGGCATACATTGTCTCATGCGGGGCGATCACGGCCGCGACCGGATGACCGTTCGCCATGGGTTTGCCGATGGTGATGATATCAGGGGTGAACCCGATCTTCTGATAGCCCCAGAAATGCGTGCCCAGCCGCCCGAAGCCGGGCTGCACCTCATCCGCGATGATCACGCCGCCGGCGCGGCGGACCACCTCGACCGTGGGATCAAGCCAGCCATGCGGCAGGTCAGGGAAGCCTTCATTGGCAAAGAACGGACACAGGATCAGGGCGGAAAAGCCGTGCTCTGTCGCCTCCAGCGCGGTGATCTGCTGTTGCACTGCGGCGGCAAAGGCATGGGCATGGGGCATGCCGGCCACCCCGCCCAAGGGGCGATAGCTGTCTGGCGCGGGCACGAAGGCCACGTTGGTGGCATAGCCGCCGGGTGGCGGATTGGTGCGGCTGAGTTGATGCACCGCGCTGGTATTGCCGTGATAGGTGTGATCGGTCGCGATCACGCCGGTCTTGCCGGTCAGTGCCTGCGCCATGCGCAGCGCCACGTCATTCGCCTCGGAGCCGGTGCATGTCAGCAGGGCTGTATCAAAAGGCGCATCTACCATCGCGGTCAGCGCCTCGACATAATCCACGATACCGTCATGCAGATAGCGGGTATGCGTGTTCAGCGTGCCGGCCTGCGCACAGATCGCCTCTACCACCTTTGGGTGGCAATGGCCGACATGGGGCACATTGTTGTAGCAATCCAGATATTCGCGCCCCTCTGCATCCCACAGCTTTGTGCCCAGACCCCGCACCAGATGCACAGGATCATCATAGAAGGTGGACATATTCGGCCCTAGCAGGCGGGCGCGACGTTCAAGCAGAGTTTCGGTCATAGCTGTATCCATGCGGTTTTGAGGTCATGATACTTATCAAGAGCATGCAGCGATTTGTCATGCCCGTTGCCGGATTGTTTCACGCCCCCCAGTGGCACCGTATTGTCGGCCCCGCCATAGGTATTCACATGCACAAGCCCCGCGCGTAACCCCGCGATCATCCTGTGCGCGCGGCTCAGGTTTGATGTCCACACAGCCGAGGCAAGGCCATAGTCACTGTCATTGGCGATGCGCAGCGCCTCATCCTCGCCCTCGAAGGGGATCACGGCGAGAACGGGGCCGAACACCTCTTGGCGTGCAAGGCGGTGATGCGGGGCCACGTCCGTTACGATGGTTGGCGCCATATAGGTGCCACCGGTATCGGCCAGAATGCGCATGCCCCCTGCCAGCACGGTGCCGCCCTCGGCCACGGCATCTGCCACAAAACCAAGGTTGCCTGCCAGTTGGCGTTCGGAATTGACCGCACCGATCTGCGTCGTCAGGTCCAGCGGATCACCCACCGTCAGGGCGCTGGCATGGCGCGCCAGGGCCGCGACAAAATCATCATGGATGCTGCGCTCTACCAACAGCCGCGAGCCTGCCACACAGACCTGACCGGAGTTGCGGAAAATCCCCATGGCGGAAACCTTCGCCGCCTGTTCCAGATCAGGCGCATCGGCAAAGACGATGTTGGGCGACTTGCCCCCAAGCTCCAGATAGGTGCGTTTGAGGTTGGAGCGCGCGGAATATTCCAGCAAACGCCGCCCCGTGGCCCCCGATCCGGTAAAGACCATCACATCCACATCCATCGACAGGGCCAGTGCCTCTCCCGTAACATGGCCATGGCCTGTCACCACGTTCAGCACGCCATCCGGCAGCCCGCAATCCATGCAGATCTGCGCCAGCCGCAGCAGCGACAGCGATGCCGTTTCCGCAGGTTTCAGCACCACGGAATTGCCCGCCGCCAGCGCCGGTGCCAGCTTCCACGCGCCGATCATCAGCGGGAAATTCCACGGCACGATGGCCCCCACCACACCCACAGGCACGTGATGCACCAGCCCCAGAACATCAGGGG
>JBLRWJ010000101.1:3430-10195 GCA_047921315.1 Rhodobacterales bacterium
ATGGCCCCCACCACACCCACAGGCACGTGATGCACCAGCCCCAGAACATCAGGGGGCGTGGGTGCGATCTGGCCATAGACCTTGTCGATTGCCTCTGCATAGTAGCGGAATGTGCCTGCCGCCGATCCTGCCTCGGCCTTCAGGGCCATGCTGATCTCGGTCCCGTTGTCGCGCACCCCCAGCACGGTCAGCGCCAGCGCCTCGGCCTCGATCCGGTCCGCAATGCGGTGTAGTATGGTCTTGCGCGCCGCCGGGGCCAGCCGTGACCAGCGCCCATCCGCAAATGCCTGCCGTGCGGCTGCCACAGCGCGGTCCACATCGGTGGTATTCGCAGCCCCAAGCGTTGTCAGCTGCTGCCCGTCTATGGGTGAGGTCACGTCAAGCGTGCCGCCCGCCGCCGCCGACCACTTGCCATCAATCAGCAGGTGTTGCGGCGGAAGTGCCGCGTTGCGCAATGCGTCGATTTGCGACTGTTCAATCGTCATTGATTTGCCAATCCTCTCTGGTGTTGCGGCGGCGTAGCGCGCTGATGACCGTGCCGATGATCAGCAGCGCAAGGGCGGCCACGATCACGGCAGAGATCGGTCTGGTGATGAAAATGCTCAGATCACCATTCGATCCGCCAAGCGCCTGCCGCACCCGCCCTTCAAGGATCGGCCCCATGACCAGCCCCAACAGAATCGGCGTCAGCGGCCAACGATGCGAGCGCAGCACATATCCCAGCAGGCCAAAGAACATCGCGATGCCCACATGGGTCAGGTTGTAGTTTGCAGCATAGGTGCCGATCAGCGCGAGCGTCAGGATCAGCACGCCCAGAAACCGCCGGTTCATCGCCGCCGCCCGCGCCAGCAGCGGCGTTGCCACCAGCAAAAAGGCGATGATGACGAAATTCATCAACAGCAGCGTCCAGTAGAGACCCGAGACGAATTCAGGCCGCGTGACAAACAGATCCGGCCCCGGAATGACGTTATGCACCAGAAATACCGCCAGCATCATCGCGGTCAGTTCCTCGCCCGGTATACCCAGCGCCAGCATCGGGATCAGGGCGGCGGGGGGGACCGAGTTGTTCGTGGCCTCGGACACGATGATGCCTTCGGGCGCGCCCTTGCCGAAATTCCTGCCATTGGGCGAAAACCGCTTGGCCCAGACATAATTGACCTGCTGTGCCAGAAACTCGCCCACACCCGGCATGATGCCGATCACCACCCCCACACCGGAAGAGCCGAACAGCGTGCGCGGATAGCGGATCACCTCGGCAAAGCCTTGGAAAAACCGCCCCGTCAGGCGCACGGGCGGGGGTTGCTTGCCCTTGGAGGTCAGTTGCACCAGCGCCTCGGATATGGCGAACAGGCCGATCACCAGCGGCACCAGCGGGATGCCGGACAGAAATGGCGTGCGCATCCCGACGGTTTCAAACAGGCCGGGGAAGGTATAGCGCTGCGTGTTGAACGCGGTTTCAATCCCGATGGTCGCCAGAAACAGGCCAAAGGCCATCGCCGCTGTCGCCTCGGCCCGCCGCCCGCCATGGCCGATCACCACCAGCACCAGCGCCGCCAGCGCCACCATGGCAAATTCGGCAGAGCCGAAGTTGCGCGCCAGATTGGCCAAGGGCTGCGTCAGGAACATCAGCGCCATCACGGCGATCAAGCCGCCCACGAAAGACGCGGAATAGGCGATGGACATGGCGCGCCGCGCCTCGCCGCGTTCCACAAAGTGGCGCGCCTCGATCGCGGTCAGAACGGCCACGGGCGATCCTGGCGTATTGATCAGGATCGCGGGGATCGCGGCGCCATAGGCCGATCCGCAATAGACCCCCAGCAACAGGGTCATCCCCGTCAGCGGCGTCATGGCAAAGGTTGTGGGCAGCAGGATGGATATGACCACCGCCGCCCCCGCGCCCGGAATGGCCCCCGCAATCACGCCAAGGATGGCCCCCAGCACGGTGACCATCAGAACGACAGGATCGGCCAGTTGTGACAGGCCCGAAAGCAGAAATTCCATGTTGCGTGATCCTCAGAACCAGCGGATGGCCCAGTTGCGCCATGGCGCGGGCAGAGCGTCATAAAGATCGGGCGTTGGCATCCAGACACCCAGGCCCCAGCGGAAGATCGCTGTCATGACAAAGGCAAACGCCACCCCGATGATCATCCAGCGTGCGCTGCGCAATCCGCTGCGCCACATCAGCCCCAGCACAAAAAGCAGCGTGGCAGGCGTATAGCCGATCAACCCCAGCGCCCAGATATAGCCCGCAAAATAGATCAGAAACTCAAGCGGCCGCCACCAGTTCAGGATGATCCGCCGCGCCTCGGCCCATTCATCCCGGCTGGCAGGTTCGCGCCAGAGCGACAATGTATAGCGGGCCAATGTCCAAAGATTGGCCAGACACAGAACCGCAAGGGCCACGCCGGGTGCAAAGGCGGGTTTGGTCCACCATCCCGCCGTTGCCCGCCCCGGACGCGTGGCCGCATCCAGCGCCAGAAACAGGGCAAGCGATATGGCGGTGAAGATGATGCAAAGCAAAAGCGCTTCGATCCGGTTGGATTGGCTATCGCCCTTGTCCTGCATCACCTGCGCGCCTTTTTGTCCGGTTGCTCTTGGTCAGTCCAGACCCATCGCCTTGCGGATCTCGACCAGATCGGCGGTATCGCGGGCGATATTTGCGGCAGCCGTGTCGGCATCCGTCCAGTAGATCAGCGCGCCTGTATTGTCGCGCAGGCCCTGCGCCTCGGGGCTGTTGACCACGGTCATTGCCACCTCTTCCAGCAGGTCTTTGACCTCTTGCGGTGTGCCTGCGGGCACGAATAGCCCGTTCCACAGCGTTGTGGTCAACTCTGGCACCAGTTCGGTCAATGTGGGCGCGTGCGGGGCCACGGCGATCCGTTCTTCTGTGATGGTGGCCAGAATTTTGATATCGTCCAGACAGCCCAGAACAAGCTGCGCGGTGGTGCTGATCACATCGGCATCGCCATTGGCCAGCGTGGCGCAGTTCACCTCGTCAAACGCGGCCTCGGCCCCGAATGTGCCGCCCATCGTCTGGGTGCCATACATCGTCAGATAGGTAGGCGAGGCGCCATAGCCGAAATGCCCCAGCCGGACGGTGTTCTCTTTCGAGTATTCCACCATCTCCTCCATCGTGGAATAGGGCGCATCGGGGGTTGTTGCGACCAGAAACGGATAGGTCAGGAAAATCCCCACAGGTTCCAGCGCATCCGGCGCGATCTGGGCATCGTCCCCCTGCGTCAGGATCGTTGGAATGCCGATGGTGAATGACCCCACGGTATAGCCATCGGGCGCCGCATTGGCCACTGTAACGCCGCCCACCACACCAGAGCCGCCGGGCTGGTTCACAACCGCCGCAGGCACGCCGGTGCGTTTCTGGAACTCATCCGCCATCATCCGCGTCAGCACATCCTCCAGATCACCGGGGGGCCATGGCACGATGAATGTTACCGGCTTTTCGGGGTAATCGGCAAAGGCCATGCCCGCTGTCGATGCCATGGCGATTGATAGAACGCCCGCCAATGTATGCTTGAATGTCATTATGTTGTCTCCCTGCGTGATCGGTTCACTATTTGAACCATTGGTTTTAATTTAGATTGACAGAGGATGCGACTTTCTGTCAACAATTTTAAGCACCGCCGGATATTCGCGCTCAGTGATGCCCGGAAATCAGGCACCAACCGGAGCAGTAGGCCCTATGGGAACCGTCGCCAAGGCATTGTCATTGCTGGATAATTTCACCCGCGCCCGGTCCGAGATCGGGCTGAGCGACATGGCGCGCCTGTCCGGTCTGAACAAGGCCACCGCCTATCGCCTTCTATGCGAATTGCAGGAGGGGGGATTCGTGGAACAGACCGGATCGGGCCGCGAATACCGCCTTGGCCCTGCGGTTCTGCGCCTTGCATCGCTGCGCGAAGCAACGGTGCCGATGCGCGATCTGGCGGCGCAGGTGCTGCAATCACTGTCCGCCATGACCCATGAAACCGCGCATATGTCGCTGTTGCAGGGGGATCGTCTGTCGATGCTGGCCTTTGCCTATAGCCCGCGCCACGGCACCCGCGTCACGATGGAGGATGCGCAGGTTCTGGCGCTGCATGCCACCAGTTCGGGCTTGGCGGTGCTGGCCTTCAGCCCGCCCGCGCTGGTGGACAGGGTGCTGGCCGCACCGCTTGAGGCGCGCACCGAAGATACGCTGACAGACCCCGCCGCCCTGCGCGCAGCACTGGCCGAGGTGCGCCGCAGCGGTATTGCGGAATCCGTGGGCGGCTTTGAAAAGGATGTGCATTCCCATGCCGTGCCTTTGTTTGATGCCCGCGCAAATGTCATCGGGGCCATGGCCGTTGCCGCCCCGGTTGCGCGGATGGATGCCGCACTCAAGGCGTTGATCCGGCGCGAATTGCGGCAAAAGGCGCTGGGCCTGACCCGTGCGCTTGGCGGCTTTCCACCAGACAGTTTTCCCTCTGACGCATCTGAAGGGGCAGACCTGCCATGACCAGTCGCGCCCTGATCCTTGATTTTGGCGGCGTCATCTCGCGCACCCTGTTTGAAACCCATGACCTGACCGAAGCCGCCCTTGGCCTGCCCCCCGGCACCCTGACATGGCGCGGCCCGTTTGATCCGGCCTCCGATCCGCTCTGGCAGGATATGCAGGCTGACCGCATCAGCGAGCGTGACTATTGGCACCAGCGCACAGCAGATGTGGCGCGCCTTGCTGGTCAGAACTGGTCCGATATGGCCGATTTTGTCCGCGCCGCACGCGGGGCCGATCCCGATGCGGTGATCCGCCCCGAATTCCGCGCCTGTATCGCAACGGCGCAGGCTGCAGGCATCCGGCTGGCGATCCTGTCGAACGAGCTTGATCTGTTCTACGGCGCGGATTTCCGCGACAAACTGCCCTTCTTGGCGCAGTTCGAGGTGATCGTGGATGCCACCTATACCGGCATTCTGAAACCCGATCCCGCAGCCTATCGCCTCTGCCTTGACCGCTTGAACCTGCCTGCTGCGGCTTGCGTCTTTGTTGACGATCAGGCGCGCAACATCGCGGGCGCGCAGGCGGTTGGCCTGCAAACCGTGCATTTCGACGTGGCACAGCCCGCGCATAGTTACGATCAAGCCCTGCATCTGTTGGGCCTTCAGAAAGGATAATCCGATGAAAGACAGCAATTTTCTGAAAGAGCATAACGCCCGCTCCATGTGGCACCCGATGGCGCATCCCGCCGACAGCCTTGCCAATCCGCCCACCATCGTGACCTCGGCCCAAGGCGTGCGGATCACCGATATCGACGGGCACGAGGTGGTGGATGCCGTCGGTGGTCTGTGGAACGTCAACTTGGGCTTTTCCTGTGCGCCGATCAAGGCCGCGATTGCGGCGCAACTTGACCGCTTGCCCTATTACTCCACCTTTCGCGGCACCTCCAACGATGCGGTGATCGAACTGTCCGAAGAGTTGCGCCGCTTCTTTGCCCCCGATGGCCTGACCCGCGCCTTCTACACCTCCGGCGGTTCGGATTCGGTTGAAACCGCCCTGCGGCTGGCGCGGCAATATCATAAGATCAGGGGGGACGCGCAGCGCGTCAAGTTCTTCAGCCTCAAGAACGGCTATCACGGCACCCATTTCGGCGGGGCCTCTGTCAACGGGAACGCCAATTTCCGCACGGCCTATGAGCCGCTTCTGGCCGGATGCCACCACATCCCCGCGCCCTATCCCTATCGCAACCCGTTCAATGAAACGGATCCCGCCAAGCTGGCGCAGCTATGCCTTGCCGCCTTCGAGGATGAGATCGCCTTTCAGGGGGCGGGCACCATCGCCGCCTTCATCATGGAGCCGGTCCTGGGCGCGGGCGGCGTCATCCCGCCGCATCACAGCTTCATGCCCGGTGTGCGGGAGATTTGCAGCCGCCACGGCATCCTTCTGATCGCGGATGAGGTGATCACCGCCTTCGGTCGCACCGGAAGCTGGTCCGGTAGCCGCCATTGGGGCGTGCAGCCCGATCTGATGTGCACCGCCAAAGCCATCACCAACGGCTATTTCCCCTTTGGTGCCGTGATGATCGCCGAAGATGTGGCGCAGGTGTTCGAGGGTGACAAGACAGGTGCCGCGGCCATCGGCCATGGCTATACTTATTCAGGTCATCCGGTGGGGGCCGCCGCCGCGCTGGCCTGTCTGGCGGAAACCGAACGTCTCAAGGTTCATGAAAACGCCGCCGCGCGCGGGGCTGAACTCTATGAAGGCTTGCGCGCCCTGCAGTCAAAATATGACCTCATCGGCGATGTGCGTGGTGGTCATGGCTTGATGTGCGCGCTGGAATTGGCCAGCGACCGCATGAAGAAAACGCCGATCGACAAGAAAACCATCGGCACAGTGCAAGAGGTGGCCTATCGCGCCGGCGCCATGGTGCGCATCTCCGGCCCCAATATCATCATGTCCCCGCCGCTGGTGCTCACGGCAACGGATGTGCAGGTGATCCTGTCCGCGCTGGATGAAGGCTTCGCCGCTTTGTGATGCAGCCCAAGGGCATGGGCGCGGCACAGGGGCCACGGTCCTGTCCTGTTGCCTGATCCATACAGGAAGGTATCTACCTCAAGACCTCTGCATGACACCGTTCTGGCCCCAGGATGAGGGCAGCGCCGGCCGGGGGGCAGGCAGGCGCTGCCCGGCGGTGCCGCCGGGCGGGGGATATCGGCGATGGCGCGTGTTATGCAGTTGTCTTGGATATGGGCTGTTTCGACGGGTGGGCAACAGTCGCCACGCAGCGAGAGGGAGTT
>JBLRWJ010000102.1:0-10110 GCA_047921315.1 Rhodobacterales bacterium
ATCGGCGGGCTGGAGGCGCTGACATCGGACAGTTTCCAGATGTGTTTTCACGCAGGCACCGCCCGCGACAAGGGCCAGTTCGTGGCCAATGGCGGGCGCGTGCTGAACGTCACCGCGCGCGGGGCCACGCTGGCCGAGGCGCAGGCGCGCGCCTATGGCATGGTGGATGCGATCGACTGGCCCCAAGGGTTCTGTCGCCGCGATATCGGCTGGCGGGCGTTGTAACGGCGGGGCGGCACGGCCACCAGCCGCCGTCACGCAAGCTGGTTACGGCGGATTTGGATATTTAAGGCAAGAAGAAGCAGGGGCGGTGATGGCCGCCACAGGCTGAGATACATCCGGCCGTGGAACAAGCTGCTGTGATCAGATCTGCTTTTCCGGCATCTGCACGACCAGACCGTCCAATGCGTCTGTGACCTTGATCTGGCAGGTCAGGCGCGAGCGGGCGGTGTCGGGCTGATAGGCAAAATCCAGCATATCCTCTTCCATGTCATCCTTGCCGGGCAGCTTTTCGACCCAGTCAGGATGGACATAGACATGGCAGGTCGAACAGGCGCAAGCGCCGCCGCAATCAGCCTCGATTCCGGGGATATTATTGTCGCGCGCGCCTTCCATCACGGTCAGACCGTTGGGCACCTCGACCACATGTTCGGTTCCGTTATGTTCGATATAAGTGATTTTGGCCATGTCTGTGCAGACTCCGCTTGGTATCCTTGTGTCCGTCCCTACCTAGCCAAGGCGGGCAGCGCGTTCCAGCCCCTTTTGCACTGTTTTGTGCAAGGCCCCTGCGGCGCGTGATCGCGGCTTGCATAGCGCATCATTTGTTCCTATTATGTTCTCATGGACGTGACCACTGCATCCGCACAAAAGCGCGCCCCTGCCTGCCTTCCGGCGGCGGAACTGGAGCGCATCAGCACTGGCGGACGTGTCACCGTGGCCGGGCTGGTGATCCTGCGCCAGCGCCCCGGCACTGCCAAGGGCGTGATATTCCTGACGCTGGAGGATGAAACCGGCGTGATCAATGTCATCGTGTGGCGCAAGCTTTATGAGATGTATCGCCGCGCCATCATCGCGGGCCGCTTGCTGCGCGTCACGGGGCGGGTGCAGCATGAAGGCGGCGTGACCCATATGATCGCCGAACATATCGAGGATATATCCCAGATGCTGGACCTGCTGGTGCAACGGGAGGGGCTGCCTGCCGCCCCGCTTGCAACCTGATCCAGGACATGACCTGCACCAACGGCCTTTGCGCGCGCGGCAAAAGCGGATAGTCTATCTGCAACCGGACATGAGGCCGGAGCCGCAAAACAGCAGAGCAGAAGACGCCCCGATGATCCGACACCGCCCCGCCGCCTGTCTGGCGCTTGCCTTCATGGTTGTGACCGGGTTTGCGGCCTGTGCACCCACCCCCGACACCCGCGCGGCCATGGGGCTTGTCGGCAGTATGCAAGACACGCCCCCCGGCGCGCTGGATGGCACCTGTTGGGGCAAGATCGTCAGCCCCGCGCTGATCGAAACGGTGACAGAGCAGCGCCTGCTCGAACCCGCGCGCCTGACGCCGCAAGGCGAGGTGGCCACTGCCGCAATCTATCGCACCGAAACCAGCCAGCGCATCGTGACCGAGCGCAGCGTGATGTGGTTTGAAACCCCCTGCCCCGCCGATATGACCCCTGACGTGATCGCCACCTTGCAACGCGCCTTGGCCGTGCGCGCATTCTACACAGGCCCCGTCACCGGCCAGATTGACGCCGCAACCAGTGAGGCCGTTGGCCGGTATCAAGCCTCAACCGGGTTGCAAAGCCGGGTGCTATCCCTGTCTGCCGCGCGCGCATTGGGGGTGTTGGCGGTGCCTTTGGACGCGTTGAACGGGTAGCCGGGCCAGCATGTACCTTTCTGTGATCAGTACGATGACCGCGGCGTCAGCGGTGCCTCTGGCCGCGGTTTATTTAGGTTATCGCGGGTCAGGGTATCGCGGGTCAGGGTGTCGCGGGTAAGGCGGGCCGCCTGCAGCGCATCCAACCGCGAGAGGGCCGCTGCCGGAACCTGCAACTCGGCCAAGGCGCGCAGATAGGCGCGATGTGCGGAACGCGGGCTCCATGGCAGGGCCGCCCCTGCCAGCCAGCGCCTCAGATCGGCGGGCAGGCGGTCAAACTCGGCCATCGGATCGCGCAGCGCACGCGCGGGCCGAGGGCGGCTGAGGGCAGAGCGCAGATTGGCGCGGTTGGCCTTGGCGCGGGGCATGATCAAACCCGTCACGCCGCCGCCGCGCGGCGCCAGACCGGGAAAGGATCGGACAGATCGGCCCAATCCGGCGCGATCCCGGCCTGATCATCCCCCATCAGACAGGCATCAAGGCTGGCGCGGATCGCCGCCTCATCCATGCCGGCACCGATAAACACCAGTTCCTGCCGCCGATCGCCCCATGGCTCCACCCAGTGCTGCGCAGCATAGTCGCGGGCGGATTGGGTATCAGGCCAGCGGTCACGCGGCACCGCCGCCCACCATGTGCCCAGCGGCGTGACACCGCTCAGCGCGCCCGCAAGGCTGAATTCGGCCACCCAATCCGGGCGCGAGGCCAGCCAGAAATGGCCCTTGGCGCGGATCACGCCGGGCAGATCACCGTTCAATACCTTGTAAAGCTGTTCGGGGTGAAACGGGCGGCGGGCGCGATAGGTGAAATGCGTGACGCCGTATTCATCGGTTTCCGGCACGTGATCGACAAAACCATAGAGTTCCTTGGCCCACATCGGGTGGGCATGGGCGGTTTCAAAATCAAACAGGCCGGTGTTTAAAATCGCATCCGCATCGACGCGGGAATAGTCGGTCTCGATCAGCTTTGCATCGGGGTTGAGCGCGCGGATGATCTTGCGCGCGGCATCCGCTTTGACTGGCCCGGCATCGGTGACCTTGTTGAGGATGACCACATCGGCAAATTCGATCTGATCGGTCAGAAGATGCACCAGCGTGCGCGCATCCCCCTCGCCCGCGACCTCGCCGCGATCTGACAGAAAATCATGGCTGGCATAATCGCGCAGCAGGTTCACCGCATCGACCACCGTCACCATCGTATCCAGCCGTGCCACATCGGACAGGCTCTCGCCATCCTCGTCGCGGAATTCAAAGGTGGTGGCAACGGGCAGCGGCTCGGACACGCCGGTGGATTCGATCAGCAGATAGTCAAACCGCCCCTCATCGGACAGGCGGCGCACTTCTTTGAGAAGGTCATCGCGCAGCGTGCAGCAGATGCAACCATTTGACATTTCCACCAGCGTTTCATCGGTCTGTGACAGGCTGCTGCCCCCGCGCACCAGATCGGCGTCGATATTCACCTCGGCCATGTCATTCACGATCACGGCCACGCGCCGCCCCTCGCGGTTATTCAGCACCGCGTTCAGCAGGGTCGTTTTGCCAGCCCCCAGAAAGCCGGACAGGACGGTGACAGGCAAACGGGAATCGGTGCGGGGCATAGGTGTCTCCTTTTGTATGTTATGTTATTACATAACATCGCTCACGCAGATGCAACCCATCGCAACGCAAAAGGGGCACCCGTTGAGGTGCCCCTGCAAGCTTTTGCCGATTGCGGATCAGGTTCAGTCCAAAGACAGCGCCACAAAGCGTTTGTCATCGCCGCGCCGCACCACCAGCAGCAAGGATGTGCGCCCCGCCTCGCGCGCCTCTTCGATCCGGTCGGTCAGATCGCTGGCGGATTCTACCTGCTGCCATCCGGCCTCGGTGATCAGATCGCCCGCGCGCAGGCCCTTGTCAAAGGCCTCGGACGCGTTGTCCACCTCAATGACAACCAGCCCCTTTTCGCCCGCGGGCACACCCAATTCGCCGCGCAACTCATCTGTCAGCGGGCTCAGGGTGAGGCCCATCATCTGGGTCGGGGTATCGGGTTCGGGATCAACCGTCTGGGCGGCGGGGCGGGCGGATTCTGCCTCTTCGCGGCGTCCAAGCGTCACCATCAGCGTCTGGGTCTCGCCCTCGCGCCAGACAAGGACGCGCACGGCCTTGCCCACTTCGGTATTGCCCACCTGACGAACCAGACCACGGGTATCGGCCACATCACGACCATCAAAGCTCAGGATAACATCGCCTTGCAGGATGCCCGCCTCTTTGCCCGGCCCATCGGGCACATCAGACACCAAAGCGCCTTTCGCATCGTCAAGCCCCATGGCATCAGCCAGATCCTCGGTCACGTCCTGAATGCGCACGCCCAGCCAGCCGCGACGCGTCTCGCCGAATTCGCGCAGCTGGTCCACCACGCGGGTCACCACATTGGACGCCATCGAAAAGCCGATCCCGATCGAGCCGCCATTGGGTGACAGAATCGCGGTATTCACGCCGATGACATTCCCATCCAGATTGAACAGCGGACCACCGGAATTGCCCCGGTTGATCGCGGCATCGGTCTGAATATAATCATCATAGCTGCCAGACAAAGCCCGGTTGCGCGCCGAGACAATGCCCGCGCTGACCGAGAACCCCTGCCCCAGCGGGTTGCCCATCGCCACGACCCAATCGCCCACGCGGGCGGTATCGCTGTCACCAAAGGTCACGTAAGGCAGCGGTCCATCGGCCTCGACCTTGAGCAGGGCGATATCGGTATTGGGATCGGTCCCCACAACCTTTGCGGTCAGCGTGTCACCCGAAAAGAATTCAATCGTAATCTCATCGGCGCTATCAATCACGTGATTATTGGTGACGATATACCCGTCTTCCGAGATGACAAAGCCAGAGCCAAGCGCCGAAGACCGGCGCGGCCTGTCGCCGGGGGTGCGGTTACGGTCCTGAAACTCGCGGAAGAACTCTTCAAAGGGGCTGCCTTCGGGCACAATCGGGCTTGGCCCGGTCCGGCCCGCCACGGTGGTTGATGTGGTGATATTCACAACCGAGGGGCTGATCTTGTCGGCCAGATCAGCAAAGCTGTCAGGCCGCGCCTGCGCCTGCACCGCCATCAAAAACATCAATGCGCTGACGATCAGGCCCAACCAGAAACCGCGTGTGATGCTGGTGTGATGATCCGCGCCGGATTGTCGAAAAGCAATAGCCTTTACGATGGTGTTCACTCCCGTCACTCCTTTTTACTCTCGCGTTCCGGCGGCATGATGACCTGCGGCGGCACGCTGTCTCATCGTATGTAGTGTCTGCAGACCGCATGACCAAGCGCGTATTGCATCGCTCAAGAGGGTGTGAAGGCGCGGCATCACGTATCAGCCGAATTCACGGGTCACGCGACCTACCCTTCCAAAAGCTTGGCCAGCCAGACAAAGGCAACCCCCGCGACGATCGCCAAAAGGCCCAAAGTGCGGCGCGCCGGTTCGGGGATTTCGCGCAGGGCGGCCAGCAACTGCTCAATAAGCGAAGGGGCCAGCGCATAGGCCAGCCCCTCCACAATCAGCACCAGCCCGATGGCCAGAAGTGCCGTTTCGATCATCAGTTCTGCACAGCCTGCGTTGCACCCGGTGCCGGGCGCTGCGAGCGATCCGATTTGAGATAGTCGAAAAACTCGCTGTCAGGTGTCATGATCATGGATGAGTTGCTGCCCTGAAGCGCGTTCTCATAGGCTTGCAAAGACCGGTAGAAGGCAAAGAACTCGGTATCAGCGCCGTAAGCCACCGCGAAGATCGCGTTCCGCTCGGCATCGGCTTCACCACGGGTGATCTGCGCTTCACGCTCGCTTTCGGACAATGTCTCAACCACGGTCCGGTCGGCAAGCGCGCGCACACGCTGCGCCGCCTCGTTACCGCGTGCGATTTCGTCCGCGGCTTCCCGCTCACGCTCGGCGCGCATCCGGGCAAAGGTCGCCTCAAGGTTCTGGATCGGCAGGTTGGTTTGCTTGAGACGCACGTCGATCACATCCAGCCCCAGACCGCGCGCAGAGGCGCGGGCCTGATCGCGGATGCGGTTCATCAGGATACGGCGGTCTTGCGACAGGATCGTGTCCGATGTGACCTGATCCGCACCCAGCACTTCCCGGATCTGGGCGTTCAGGATGGATGACAGACGGTCTTCCGCGGCGCGCAGGCCACCTACGCCCACGGCCTGACGGAACTGCACGACATCCGCGATGCGGTAGCGGGCAAAGGCGTCAACGACCAGACGGCGATCATCCGAGGGGGTCACCTCGATCGTGTCGGTATCCAGCGACAGGATACGGTCATCATAGCGCACAACCTCTTGGATCAGCGGTATTTTGAAGCCAAGACCCGGCTCTTCCTTGACGGCCTTGATCTGACCGAATTGCAGCACCAGCGCCTTTTCACGCTCATCCACAACAAAGATCGAGGACAGCGCGGTTGCGATGACGATCACAAGGATCGGCAGAAGAAATGTTGTCTTACGCATGATCTCAATTCCCCTGTGTTGCGGCGGTTGTCGGCGCGGGCCGCCGCAATTCGTTCAGCGGCAGATATGGCACGACGCCCTGCTGCCCTTCGCCGCCCACAAGTGCGCTGTCCAGAATCGTCTTGTCGATCTGGCCCAACACCTTTTCCATTGTTTCGATATACAAACGGCGGCGGGTCACATCTTCGGCTTTCTGGTATTCTTCCAGAACCGCCGAAAAGCGGCTGGCCTCACCCAAGGCCTGGTTCACGACCTGGGCGCGGTACCCTTCGGCCTGCTCCAGAATCTGCGCCGCTTCACCACGGGCTTCGGCCAGAACGCGGTTGGCATAGGCATCGGCCTGACGCTGCAGACGGTCACGCTCCTGCTCGGCGGCTTGCACCTCGCGGAAGCTGTCGATCACCTCGCGCGGCGGGTCTGCTTTATCAAGGTTCACACGCACGATCGTGATACCGCTATCGTATTCATCCATTGTGGCCTGAATATTCGTCAAGGCCGTGTCCGCGATCAAACCACGATCCCGGTTAAGGATCGGTGAAAGCGTCGAGGCCGCGATGATTTCCCGCATCACCGATTCCGACACTGCCTGCACGGTCAGTTGCGGATCACGGATGTTGAACAGCAGTTTGGACGGATCATTGATGTTCCAGACCACCTGAAAATCAATATCCACGATATTGGCATCCGTGGTCAGCATCAGGCCCAGATCCTGCGAACCGCGATTCTCGCCGATATTCTCGGTGCGTTCCGATGTCACATTCACCACCTCGGCCGACACGAAAGGCCATGGCGCAAAGTTCAGACCGGGATTCCCGATCTTGTAGAACTCGCCCAGAAACAGCTCCACCGATTGTTCTTCCGGGCGCACCGTGTAAAAGCTGCTGAACGCCCAAAGACCCAAAGCCGCCAACAGGCCCAGACCCAGCGTCGAGCGGGTGAAAATCGGCCCCGTTGGGCCACCTTCTCCGCCGCTGCCGCTGCCGCCTTTGCCACCGCGCCCGCCCATCAGCACGCGAAGCTGTTCCTGACCCTTGCGCATCAGATCATCGATTTCCGGGATTTGCGGCCCGCCGTCATCAGCGGGGCGCCGTCCGCCACCGTTGTTGCGGCGGTCGTCATCACCGCCTCTATTGCCACCGCCGCCGCCCCACGGGCCGCCCGCATTTCCAGCCATTTACCTGTGTTCCCCTTGTTGTCTCAAACTTTATCGGATGTGTTTGCCTACCCCATACCTGTGAGGCCGGCGCGAAATTTCAAGCGGTGCGAACCGGAGACTTCATTGTCACCATCTCCTCCGCCATCGTCGGATGCACCGCAACAGTGCGGTCAAAATCCTCTTTGGTTGCGCCCATCTTGACCGCGATGCCAGCAAGCTGGATCATTTCCCCGGCATTGGGCGCGACGATATGACAGCCCAATACCTTCCTTGTCGCCGTGCTGACAACCAGTTTCATCAACACGCGCTGCGCGCTTCCGGCAAAGGCCGTCTGCATCGGGCGGAACGAGGTGCAGTAAATCTCGACCGGCTCTTGCGCGCGGGCGTCCTCCTCGGACAGGCCCACGGTGCCGATCTCGGGCTGGGTGAAAATCGCCGTCGGGATCAGATCATGATCAACGGCTGTCGGATTACCGCCAAAGACGGTTTCGACAAAAGCCATCCCCTCGCGGATGGCCACCGGCGTCAGGTTGACGCGATCTGTCACATCGCCCACCGCATAGACCGAGGGGATCGCGGTTTGCGAATACTGATCCACCACCACCTGCCCGCTGCGCCCGAGCGATATGCCCAGCGCCTCCAGCCCCATGTCATTGGTGTTGGGCGCGCGTCCGGTGGCGAACATGACCTGATCAAACAGGCGCTCCTCCCCATTGGTGGCCTTGACGCGGATGCCGCCCGCCTCGCGTGTCAGAGATATGATATTGGTGCCCAGATGCAGATCAACGCCGTTTTGCTGCATCTCTTCCGAGACCAGTCCGCGCGCCTCGTCATCAAAGCCGCGCAAAATCTGTGCGCCCCGGTAATATTGCGTCACTTTCACGCCCAACCCGTTGAGGATACAGGCAAATTCGCATGCAATATAGCCACCGCCGATGATCAGCATCGAGTCTGGCAATGCATCCAGATGGAAGATATCGTTCGAGGTGATGCCCAGTTCAGCCCCCGGCATATCAGGTTTGACAGGCCGCCCGCCCATCGCCAGCAGGATATGTTTGGCGCTTTTGCGCGTGCCATCGGCCAGTTCCACCGTATGCGGATCAACCAGCGTGGCGCGGGAATCGAATGTCTCTACCCCGTTGGATGTCAGGATATTGCGATAGATCCCCTCCAGCCTGTCCAGCTCTTTGTGCATGTTGCCGCGAAAGGCGGACCAGTCAAAGCGGCCTGCCTGAAAATCCCAGCCATAGGCGCGCGCCTCTTGGGCGACACCGGCAAATTCACTGGCAAACACCATCAGTTTCTTGGGCACGCAGCCCCGGATGACGCAGGTGCCGCCATAGCGGTCTTCCTCGGCCAGCGCCACACGCACGCCCTGCTGTGCCGCAACACGTGCCGCACGCACACCACCGGAGCCACCACCGATGACGAACAAATCATAGTCAAACGCGCTCATGAAAACCCTCTCCCCTGATCGCGCACAGGTATTTCACATCCCGCCGCCAAGGACCAGCGAAAGCGGGACACGGGGCGATCACTAGGATGGGAGGTGCCCTGCCCCCAGCTACTGCATAGCCTGCGGCTGTCCTTAATCCGCCAGATCTGTAAACAGGTTGTCATTCTCGACAAAGTCGAGCTTGTCCTGTTCGATCGTGCCTTGGTTGATATCGCGCGTTTCAACCCGGCCATCACCGTAGCCCACAATCACAATATCGCAGATATCTATGAACAAACCGTTCTCAACCACGCCGGGCACCTGATTGAGCACCATCGCCAACTGGCGCGGATTGCCGATCCGGTTCAGATGCAGGTCAAGGATGTGATTACCCTCATCAGTGATAAAGGGCCGGTCCCCGTTCATGCGCAAGGTCACATCGCGGCCCAGCACATCCATCGAGATCAGCATCTCCTCCACCAGCGCGCGGGTGGTTTGCCAGCCAAAGGGGATCACCTCGATGGGCAGCGGAAAGGCCCCCAGCGTTTCCACCTCTTTGCCGATATCGGCGATCACGATCATCTGGTCGCTGGCTGTCGCCACGATCTTTTCCTGCAGAAGCGCACCGCCGCCGCCCTTGATCAGGTTGAGATCGCCGTCAAATTCATCCGCGCCATCAATCGTCAGATCCAGCCATTTGGCCTGATCCAGACTGATTACCTCGATCCCGACCTCCCGCGCCAGCGCGGCGGTGCGCGTCGATGTGGGCACGCCCTTGATTTTCAGCCCGTCCTGACGGACCAGCTCGCCCAGACAGCGCACCATCCAGGCGGCGGTTGATCCGGTGCCAAGCCCCACGCGCATCCCGTCCTCGACGAAATCCACCGCGCGTTTGGCGGCAACAAACTTGGCCTTGTCGATCGGTGACAATTCTCCGGGCATGGGACTCTCCGTGCTTTTGCGTCAGTCTGATGCCTTATAAGCTGCCCGGCGCGATCTTGCGAGGGGGCAAAACCGGCCCTGTCGCCGCCTGTGCGAAACTGTCATCCCCGGTCCACCGGGCGGGCGCCAAGGCACGCTGCACCCGCCCCGCCCGCAAACTTGACCGCACCAAATGCCAATGCCGTGATCGCGGCCCCGGTAAAGACCTCTGCATGACACCGTTCCGGGT
>JBLRWJ010000103.1:0-9841 GCA_047921315.1 Rhodobacterales bacterium
AGCCCTTTGCTTCGTTGGGCAGTGTGGGCCCGTGCTGCGGCAGGGTGCAGCGGCGCGGTGCGCCTTGAACCTTGCCATAGCAACCCCTCAAGCAATTGTTGCATAACGCAAGGGCTGTGCACGACCGCGGGGGGGCGCTGCAACGATCCGATGTGGCAGTTTATCGTGCAATACCACCGCGCAACGCGGCAGGGCGCAGCGTTGCAAAAGCGCCCGCCCGGGGGGCGGTCGTGCGCTGCCCGGGCCGCTGGCGCGGCTGTTCCGGACTTTGGGGCTTTTTGTCACCAGGCGCTTTTGCAACCGCGCCGACATCCAACCTGCAATGGGCTGAATGCTGCAAGGCCGGGGCGCCCCCCCCTTTTCGCACCCCGTCCCATGTCAAGCGCTACTGCAGCGCAAACACCATCTGGACCGTGGCGGACAGGCCAACCTCGCCCACCGCCACCGGCACGGAATCCGCGCGCATCGCCGACATGTCCAGCATCATCGGGCGCGGGCTGGCCGCCCCTGTTTCCGACAGGCTGACCAGCTGCCCCAGTTCCACGCCCGCCGCCTCGGCATAGAGCTGCGCCTTGCGTCTTGCATCTGCCACGGCCAGACGGCGGGCCTCGTCCTGCGCGGCCTCAGGCTCTTGCAGCGCGAAATCAACCCCGTCCAGCCGGTTCGCCCCATCCGCGATCAACGCGTCCAGCACCGCGCCAAGCTGCGCCAGATCGCGCAGGCGCAGGGTGACCACATTGCTTGCCTCAAAGCCCCATGGCGCGGGCTGGCCCTTAGGCGCGGAGCGGTCCCGCCAGACCGGGTTCAATGACAGCCCCGAGGTTTGCACATCGCGCGCCGCCACGCCCAGCGCGCTCAGCCGCTCCAGCATCGCCATCACCGCATCCGAGGTCTGCTGCATCGCCGCCGCCGCCGCCTCATCCTGATGCGTCACGCCGATCCGCACCGTTGCCATATCGGGGGCCAGATCCACCCGTCCGGTCCCCGTCACGCTGATCTGGCGCGGCTGTTCAGCGCCAGCCGCCTGCGTCTGTGCCTGCGCCTGCGCCGCAAACGGACCCGCGCCGCGCGTCATATCCACAGCCGCCAGCGGCATCAGCCCCAGCCCGACCACAACCCCGCATGTCAAAATCATTGGTTGCAACAAAATGCGCATGGTGTTTCCTCTCGTCTCCAAAAGCACGCGATGGCGCGCCTCGACCGGATCCAGCCTGCACCAGCCACAAGCTGTGCGAAAGGGGCGCGTGATGGGTGGCGTGGGTCTTTTCCTTCCCCTCGGCAAGAAGCTGCTGTAAAACTCGGTTGTGATCGGCCCGGACTCCCGCCGTTGGCCCCGGAATGGTAATCAGAGGCAGATGAAACCAAATTTTGCTCTTACCCTGTCTTTCGACGCTATCGGATTGCTGCATCGCGCCCCGGCTGGCTGGCATCTGGTCGGCGAGGTGGCGCTGGCTGATCCCGATCTGGCAGGCGCACTGTCTGTGTTGCGGCGCACGGCGGTTCAGTTGGACAGCGCCGGATTGCGCAGCAAAATCGTTATTCCAAACGAACAGATCCGCTATCTGTCCCTGCCCGCCCCGGCGCGTGATGCCGATATGGCGGCCCATGTGGCCGCGGCGCTGGACGGGGCCACACCCTATGCGGTGGACGATCTGCGCTTTGACTGGATCACCGTGGGCACAACATTGCATATCGCCGCCGTGGCCCTCGAAACATTGCAAGAGGCCGAAGCCTTTGCCGAGGAACATGGCTTTGCCCCTGTCAGTCTGGTGGCAACCCCCGCCGCCGACAGCTTCCCCGGAGAGCCGTTTTTCGGCCTGACCAAAGCCGCCGCGCAGTTGATTGATCCAGCAGACCGCCTGATGCGCGATACCCATGCCATCCGCGTCTTAGGCCGCGCCGATCTGCCGGTGCCCGCGCCGCAGGCAGGCATACCCGATTCCAACCTGCAGGACATTGCACCCCAATCAGACAGGACCGCAGATACGCCCGCAGATGCAACCGCAGCGCCGGACGCGCCGCCCCTGCCCGCTTTTTCCAGCCGCCGCACAGCCCAACCGTCTGCACCAACCCGGCGCGATGCGCAGGACCAACCGCCCCATGAGGCGCAACAGCCATCGCCCGGCGGCGTGGCGGACAACCCGCCACTGGTGACAGGTCAGGTGCCCGGCGATGACCGCCCGGCGGCGGCTGTGTCCCCCGATCCTGCCCGGGCACCCGCGCCCGCATCCACACCCGCCTCAAATCCCGCCACAAATCCAGAGGCGCCGCCCATCCCGAAACCCGCCGCGTTCCGGTCCCCGCCTGCCGCGCCATCCGCCCCCGATGTCCGGGCAACCAGATCGTCGCGCGCGGGCAAGCCCGCCAAGGCGGCCAACCGCTTTGCCGCAATGCTTGGCCGTATGACCCGCCGCGCGCCAAAGCGCGGCAGCCCCACGCCTGCCACCAAGTCGGGTCAACAGGGCGCGGATGCCGCCGCCCTGCAACCCGTCAAACCCGGCATATCGGCCAGCGAGAAACAACGCCTCACCATATTCGGGGCGCGCAAAGCCCAAGCCGAGGCCGCAACACCCCGCGCAACGCCCCGATTCATGGGCCTGATCCTGACAGGCTGTCTGCTGGTATTTCTGGCAGGGCTTGCCGCATGGTCCAGCACCGTCAGCGACATGGGGCTGCGCGGTCTGTTCGGTGGCAAGGATCAGACACGTATCGTCGATCTGCCTGCCGCTGCGGTTCCCGGCACCGCGCTGGATGATACCGCGCCTTTGTCGCAGGATCTGCCGGAGGCCATCGTTGATCTGGCAAGGCTGGATGGCGGCGCGGCACTGTCTGAGCTGTCGCAAGACGATCTGTCCCCCGAGGGCCTGACACAAGATGATCCGCCCCAGACCGATCTGACACTGGCAGCCCCGGCCCCAGCGCCAGAGGCCGAACAAGACAGGGCACCAGATACCGCACCAGATCTTTTTTCCGCACAGGATCAGGCCGCTTTGGCCGTGGATACCCCGCTGGATCCGACAACTGCGCAGGATGCGGCGCGATCCTCTTATGCGGCACCGGGGATCTGGCTGATCCCCCCCGCACAGCCGGATGCGCCATCATCGGACACGCTGGATGATCTGTATATCGCCTCGATTGACGGGCGGTTGCAGAATTTCGATGCCGTGGCCCTGCCTATCGCGCGCGCCACCTCGGCGGACACGCGCCCGGCGGCGCAATCCAGCCCGGCCGCCCCCGGCACCCGCTTTGTTCTGGATGATCGCGGCCTTGTTAGCGCCACACCGGACGGGGCCGCAACACCGGACGGAATCATGGTCTTTGCCGGAAGGCCCGCCGTGACACCTGAGGGGATGCCAACCCGGTTTGCCGCCAACCCGCGCTCCAATGCACAGCCAGAGCCACCACTGTCAGCTTTGGCAGCCATACGGCCCCTGATGCGGCCCGACAATCTGGCCGAAAGCAATGAACGCGCGCAGCTTGGCGGGCTGAGCCGCAGTGAACTGGCAGGCTTGCGCCCGCGTGCCCGCCCCGATACGCTGGCCGCCGTTGCCCTTGCCCTGCGCGAAGCCGACGCGGCCGAAGCCGCCGCAGACGAGGTCGATGCAGCAGACGCCTTTGACAGCGCCACCGAACAGGCGATTGCGACATCCCTCAAACCGCTGGCGCGTCCGCGCAACTTTGCCTCGACCGTGGACAGCACCAGGCAGGCGCAGCAACCGCCCCAGCAGCAGCAGCAGCAGGCGCAACCGCAACAACAGGTCGCATCTGCCGCCACATTGGCACCGCAGCGCAATGCCGCACCGCAGATCCCGTCCTCGGCCTCGGTCGCGCAGCAGGCCACGGTGCGCGGCGCGCTGAACCTGCGTCAGGTCAACCTGATCGGCGTCTATGGCCAGCCCTCCAACCGCCGCGCCTTGGTGCGCCTGTCCAACGGGCGCTATCAAAAGGTGCAGGTGGGGGACCGTCTGGATGGGGGCCAGGTGCGCGCCATCGGCGAGAATGAACTGAGCTATGTCAAGGGCAACCGTTCCATCGTGTTGACCATGCCGCGGGGGTAAAACTGCGAGAGGGCAAAAGCCGCAAACCGCTGACAACATGCAAAAAGCCCCGGATTGACCGGGGCTTTGTTTCTATATGGCTTTGTTATTCTGCCGCTTTGCTGATCTCGGCTATGCCGTTCAGGCGGCTTCAATCTCGCCTGAATTGATCTGCTCCTGCTCGATCGATTCAAACAACGCCTTGAAATTCCCCTCGCCAAAGCCGTCATCGCCCTTGCGCTGAATGAACTCGAAAAAGATCGGGCCGATCACGGTTTTCGAGAAAATCTGCAGCAGGATCTTGGTCTCGCCACCATCCACAACGCCTTCACCATCGATCAGGATGCCATGTTTCTGCATCCGGTCCAGCGGCTCTTCATGGCCCTGCACGCGGGTCTTGCTCAACGCATAATAGGCCGGGGGCGGGGCTGGCATGAAGCGCACGCCGCGTTCAAAAATCTCATCGGTCGCATCATAAAGCCTGTCGGTGCCCACAGCGATATGCTGGATGCCCTCGCCGTTGTATTTCTTCAGATAGGCCACGATCTGCCCTGTCTCGCCACGGTCCTCGTTGATCGGGATGCGAATACGCCCGCAGGGCGATGTGAGCGCGCGGCTGAACAGGCCGGTGAATTTGCCCTCGATATCAAAGAACCGGATCTCGCGGAAATTGAAGATCGTCGCATAGAACCCGAACCACTTGTCCATATTGCCCTTATAGACATTATGGGTGAGGTGATCGAGGTAGAAGAACCCCACACCTTCGGGCTTGGACTGGGTCAGCCAGTCAAATTCCGCATTATAGGGGCTGGTATCGTGATACTGGTCGATGAAATAGATCAGTGACCCGCCGATCCCCACAATCGCGGGCACATCCATCGTCTTGTCAGCGCCGGTATATTCCGTGGCCCCCTGCGCAACAGCATGCGCCAGCGCCGCCTTGGCATCCACCACGCGCCACCCCATCGAGGGCGCGCAGGGGCCATGCTCATCGACAAAGCGCATCGCCATCGAACCGGGTTCGGCATTCAGGATATAGGTGATATCACCCTGCTGCCACAGTTCGATATCCTTGGTCTTATGGCGTCCCGTCAGGGCATAGCCCATCTTGGCAAACAGTTCGCGCAACTCTTCCGGCTGCGGATGGGCGAATTCGACAAATTCGAACCCGTCTGTCCCGGCTGGGTTTTCGGGGCTGATCTTGGATTTCGGGGCATCATGCGGGAACGGACCCATGGCGCTGTCTCCTGTGTGTTATTCCTGTTGCGTTGATGCAAGAATAGCAGCACAAGAACGGGAAGATGACGCATTATATGATCGAATAATCGCTATCTATGCCGCATATTGACGAAATTAACATATTTTACGCGGGATACACGCATATGCTGGATGATACCGATAAACGCCTGCTGGCCGCTTTGCAGAAAAACGCCCATCTGACGGCGCAGGAGCTGGGCGAGGTTCTCAACCTGTCGCCCAGTCAGGCAGGGCGGCGGCGGCAACGGCTGGAGGGTGAGGGCTATATCACCAGCTATGCCGCCAGACTGGACCCGTTGAAACTGGGCCTGCATGTGCAAGCCTTTGTGCAGGTGCAACTGGCCACGCATGGCCCCGAGCAATCGCGCAGTTTTGCGCGGCTGGTCGCCACACAGCAGGCTGTCATCTCGGCCTGGACCCTGACAGGCGATGCCGATTACCTGCTGCGCGTCTATTGCGATGACCTGCCTGCCCTGAATCGCCTGATCCACGAGGTGCTGTTGCCGCATCCGGCTGTGGCACGGGTGCAAAGCCAGATCGTCATGGACCAGTTCAAACAGGATGCACCCCTGCCAACCTGACCGGATCAGCCCTTTTCCAGCAGGCCGTCTTGCACAGGATGGTGACATCACTCATCGCGGCAACGATCGGAAAAATGGCCCCGCCCCTGCCTGGACAGGGATCAGGGCTGGATCACGGCGAAAGCCGGGCGCGGTCCTCAGCCCTTGGACACCCCTGCCTCGGCAAAGGTGGCCATGCCCGAATGGCAGGCCACAGCGCCTTGCAGGATGCCAATGGCCAGCGCCGCGCCAGAGCCTTCGCCAAGCCGCAGGTTCAGGGCCAGCAGCGGCGCCTTGCCCAGATGCGCCAGCAAGGGCGCATGCCCCGCCTCGGCGCTGACATGGGCGGCAAGGCAGTGATCGAGCGCGCCTTTCTGCGCCGCCTCCAGACAGGCCGCCGCCGCCGTGCAGATGAACCCGTCCAGCAGCACCGGAATCCGCAGATGCCGCGCCCGCAGGATCGCGCCTGCCATCGCGGCCAGTTCGCGCCCGCCCAGACAGCGCAGCGCCTCAAGCCCGTCATCGCGGGTCTGCGGATGCAGCGCCACGCCTTCGGCCACAACGCGCGCCTTCAGCGCAAGGCCCGCATCATCCACCCCGGTGCCGCGCCCCACCCAATCGGCAGGCGCACCGCCACAGATCGCATGCGCCAGCGCCGCAGCCGATGTGGTGTTACCGATGCCCATCTCACCCGTCACCAACAGATCAGCATCCGCGTTCACCGCATCCCATCCGGTGCTGATCGCGTCCAGCAGCGCATCCTCGGACATTGCAGGCGCTTGGGTGAAATCCGCCGTGGGCTGCGCCAGCGCCAGTGCATGCACATCCATGCGCGCCCCGAACGCCTTGGACAACTGGTTGATCGCCGCGCCGCCGGCCTGAAAATTCGCCACCATCTGCTCTGTCACCGCCGCCGGAAAAGCCGAGACACCGCGCGCCGTGATCCCGTGATTGCCCGCAAAGATGATCACCTGCGGCGCCGTCACATGCGGAGGGTCCGTGCCCTGCCAGCCCGCCATCCAGATCGCCAGATCCTCCAACCGCCCCAGTGATCCGGGCGGTTTGGTCAACTGGCCATTGCGGGTTGTCGCGGCTGACAGTGCTGCGGCATCGGGGGCGGGCAGATCCTGCAAGGCGGCGCGCAGGGCTGCAAGGGTTGGAAAGGTGCGGGTCATGTGGTCTTCCATTGATCAAAGGTCCGCAGACGTGTTTAACCGAAGGGTTTTCAGGGGCAAGGCGACAAGAGGCGGATTGATGGAGCACAGCGACATATCGTTGACGCGGTGGCGCGATATTTCCGCAGGTTTCGCCCTGCTGACGCGCCTGCCCCTGCGCGCATCGGACGCGGCGCTGGCACGCGGGGCGCGCGCCGCTTGGGGCTGGCCGCTGATCGGGGCCGTTCTGGGCGCGCTGGCGGGTGTTGCGGCAGTGATCCTGCTGGGGCTGGGCCTGCCCGCGCCGCTGGCGGCGGGGGTCTGTCTGGCCATGCTGGCGCTGATGACCGGCGCGCTGCATGAGGACGGGCTGGCCGATACCGCAGACGGCTTCTGGGGCGGATGGGAGGCGGCGCGGCGGCTGGAGATCATGAAAGACAGCCATATCGGCAGCTACGGCGTGATCGCGTTGATCCTGTCGCTGGGTCTGCGCTGGATGGCGCTGGCGCTGCTGTTCGATGCGGGGCTGGCCCTGCCCGCGCTGATCGCGGCGGGGGCCTTGTCGCGGGCAGTGATGCCGGCGCTGATGCATGCCCTGCCCGCCGCACGGCCGGGCGGGCTGTCGCGGTCTGTGGGCCATGTGCCGTTTGATACGGCCGTGCTGGCGGTGGCGCTTGCGGTGGTGCTGGGATTGCTGGGCCTCGGCCTCGTTGCCCTGCCGCTGGCGGTCATGGCGGGGCTTGCCGGGCTTGGCATGGGGTGGCTGGCGCAGGCCAAGATCGGCGGTCAGACCGGCGATGTACTGGGGGCTGCGCAACAGGTGTCAGAGATTGTGGTGCTTTGCACGCTGGTGATGATCAGCCTGTGAGCGGCGCGAAAAGCACCGCAAGGCAGGCATGAAAAAACCGCGCCCGGTGGGGACGCGGTTTGATCTGGTCCAATCGGTCAGGGATCACGCGGCGATCACGCGGCGCGCGACACCAGCACCTCATCCACCTGCTTGGCGGCCAGCACCTCATCCCCGCCACTGACGGCGGCGACTTCGCGGGTCAGACGCTCGAGCGCGGCTTCATAAAGCTGCCGCTCGGAATAGCTTTGCTCGCGCTGGTCATCGCTGCGATGCAGGTCACGCACCACTTCAGCGATGGCGATCAGATCGCCGGAATTGATCTTTTGCTCGTATTCCTGCGCCCGGCGCGACCACATCGCGCGCTTGACCTTGGCCTTGCCTTTCAAAGTGGACATCGCCTTGGACACGACATCAGGGCTGGACAGGGACCGCATCCCGATTTCGGTGGCCTTGTTGGTTGGCACACGCAGTGTCATCTTGTCCTTTTCAAAGGAAATCACAAACAGTTCCAGCGAGAGGCCGGCGATTTCCTGTTCTTCGATCGAGATGATCTGACCCACTCCATGGGCCGGATAGACCACGTAATCATTGGGACGAAACTCGGACTTTTTCGTTTTGCTCATGCAATCTTTCCTCACTGCGACCGCGTAACCCTGCGCGACAAAAAAACGGCCGAGATTATTGCTAATCTCGTTGACCGGTCGTTATCGTGCAGAAAGTCCGTCCACAGGTAAGTGGCTTGGCGGGACGGGGGCCAGGGGTCTACATCATGTAGGCGGAGAGTATCACAAAAATTACATATAAGAAAGCGTCACGCACAACGCGCGGATGCGCCCCCCGTTATTATTGCGCTAAGCCACTGATAAACATAGAGCTTTTGCAGGAGAGAGCCGCAAACCGCATGATCCGGAGATGGGCGGCGCATCCGGTGGCCCCGCGACATAGCCGAATCGCAGGGTTCAGCCGCCCTCACCCGGGGCTTCGACAAAATATTTCTCAAGCTTGCCAGTCTCGCCATCGCGTTCCTCGGCATCCGGCAGCGGATCCTTCTTGGAGATGATCACGGGCCAGCTTTCGGAATATTTGCGGTTGAATTCCACCCATTTTTCCATGTCCGGTTCGGTATCAGGCCGGATCGCATCGGCGGGGCATTCGGGTTCACACACACCGCAATCGATACATTCATCAGGGTGGATCACCAGCATGTTCTCGCCCTCGTAGAAACAATCTACGGGGCACACTTCGACGCAGTCTGTGTATTTGCAGGCGATACAATTATCGATGACGACATATGTCATTTCTGTCTCTCAACTTTGCGACGCGATCCGCATCCTTTAGGTCTAGCTAGAACAGCCGCCCCCGTCATTCAAGCATACGACGACGATCAAGATCAAAAATCCGGCGGTCGCGCTTCGTGGGGCGCCCGCCGTCCTGCGGTTGGGGGGCTGACGGAACATCGTCCTGCGATGGCGCAGGCGGGGTCAGATCCTCATAAAGGGTTTGCGCCTCGCTTGCGGGGCCACGGCGGGTGCCATGGGCCAGAACGCGGATCACGCGCACCGTGTCACCTTGCGCGAAGGTAAGCACATCGCCCGCGGCCACGCCTGCCGAGGGCTTGCCGACCTTGGCGCTGTTGAGCCGCACATGGCCCGCGCTGACCGTGGCTGCAGCAAGCGTGCGGGTTTTGAAAAAGCGCGCATGCCACAGCCATTTATCGATCCGCAACCGAGAGGCGGGCGCATCCATAGTGATGCGATGTCAGGTCTTGTCGCGCAGACCCATCAGGGCTGCGGCGAAGGGGTTATCCGGGTCGATCCGGTCCTTGGCACGGGGGGGGCGGGCCTCATAGGTTTTGGCCCCTTGCGGTTGACGGTCCTGATCACGGCCACGCGGTTTGCCCCGGTCCTTGCCATCACCACGGTTGGGGGCATCACCACGGTTGGGGGCATCACCACGCGGTTTGCCCTTACCACGCGGTTTGCC
>JBLRWJ010000104.1:0-9578 GCA_047921315.1 Rhodobacterales bacterium
TCGATATGTTCATAGGTAGAGGGGTCTTTCAGGATCGCGCTGGCATGCAGCCCCGCCTTGTGGGCAAAGGCCGACGCGCCCACATAGGGGGCTTGGCGCATGGGCACGCGGTTCAGAATATCATCCAGACGGCGGCTGGCGCGGGTCAGGCCGGCCAGCGCATCAAGACTGACACCGGTCTCAAAGCGGCTGGCATAGGGGGCTTTGAGCAGCAAGGTCGGGATCAGCGTGGTCAGATTGGCATTGCCGCAGCGTTCGCCTAAGCCGTTCAGCGTGCCTTGCACCTGCCGCGCGCCTGCATCGATGGCGGCCAGCGTGCCTGCCACGGCGGTTTCGGTATCATTATGGGTGTGGATGCCCAGATGGCTGCCGGGAATGCCTGCGGCGATCACTGCGGCAGTGATGCGCCCGATCTCGTCCGGCAGGCAACCGCCATTGGTATCACAAAGCACGATCCAACGCGCGCCGGCATCATAGGCGGCGCGCAGGACGGACAGGGCGTAATCGGGGTTGGCGCGATAGCCGTCAAAAAAATGTTCCGCATCAAACAGCGCCTCGCGGCCCTGCGCGACCAGATGCGCGACAGAGGCGGCGATGTTGTCAAGGTTCTCCTCCAAGGTCACGCCCAATGCGGTGGTGACGTGGAAATCATGCGCCTTGCCCACCAGACAGACAGCCGGCGTGCCGGCATTCATCACAGCCGCCAGCACATCGTCATTAGCAGCAGAGCGGCCCGCCCGCTTGGTCATGCCAAAGGCGGTCAGCGTGGCGCTGGTCTGTGGTGCGGCGTCGAAAAACGCCGAATCCGTGGGGTTCGCACCGGGCCAGCCACCTTCGATATAATCCACACCCAGCGCATCCAGCATCGCCGCGATCTGGACCTTTTCGGCAGTCGAAAACTGCACGCCCTGCGTCTGCTGTCCGTCACGCAGCGTGGTGTCGTAAAGATACAGCCGCTCCCTGCTCATCCCCGGCCCCCGGCTTCTTTTTGCCAAAAATATCCTCGGGGGGCGTGGCCCGCAGGGTCACGGGGGGCAGACAGCCCCCCTGCCACGGCCGCACCGGAACCTACCTTTGCGGGATAACACATCACAGCCCCTCCAGTTTGGCGGGGTCGAAACCTGCAGCAGGAACCAGTTCCACGCCTGATTTGGACATCCGCACCTCAACCCCCGCCGCGATCAGCGCGGATTTGATCTGGTCCACCTCAGAGAAATCCTTGGTCTGCATCGCGGCATCGCGCGCTGCCGCCAGCCGCGCCGCAGGCACTGACAGATCTACAACGGGCGCGCTGGCCCAATCCGGCACCGTTTTGCCCATCAGCCCAACCATTTCCATGGTCCCACGCAAGGCTATCGCATCCCCCGCCAAGGCCAGTTGGTGACATTCAGCAAGGACGGCATGACTGTTGAGATCATCACAAAGCGCATCAACAGCGGCGCGCGAGGGGGCGGCCCCCGCTGCCGCCTCGCACGCCAGCGCATACCATTTTTGCAAGGTCGCTTTGGCCTGATCCGCCTTGTCGGCTGTCCAATCCATCGGTTTGCGATAATGGGTCATCAGAAAGACATAGCGGATCACCTCGCCCGGCACGCCCTGATCCAGCAGGTCACGGACGGTGAAGAAATTGCCAAGGCTCTTGGACATTTTCTTGCCCTCGACCAGCAGCATCTCGTTATGCATCCAGACGCTGGCAAAGCCGCCCTGCGGGTGGGCGCAGCAGCTTTGGGCGATCTCGTTCTCATGATGCGGGAATTGCAGATCGATCCCGCCGCCATGAATATCGAAGCTTTCGCCCAAAATCTCATGCGCCATGGCCGAGCATTCGATATGCCAGCCGGGGCGGCCTCTGCCCCAGGGGCTGTCCCATCCCGGCTGGTCATCGCTGGAGGGTTTCCACAGGACAAAATCCATCGGATTGCGCTTGTAGGGGGCCACCTCGACCCGTGCGCCCGCGATCATATCCTCCACCGTGCGGCCGGATAGCGCGCCATATTGCGTGTAGCTGTCCACGGCGAACAGCACATGGCCATCAGCCGCATAGGCGTGGCCCTTGGTGATCAGGTCCGCGATCATCGCCACCATCTGCGGAATATAGGCGGTGGCGCGGGGGGCGTGATCCGGCTCCAGCGCGCCCAAAGCGCCCATATCGTCCAGATACCAGCGAATCGTTTCTTCAGTGATCTCACCTATATGGCGGCCAGTCTGCGCCGCCTTGGCGTTGATCTTGTCATCGACATCGGTGAAGTTGCGCACATAGGTGACGTGATCCGCCCCGTAGACATGGCGCAGCAAACGGTAGAGCATATCGAACACCACCACCGGGCGCGCATTGCCCAGATGGGCGCGGTCATAGACGGTGGGGCCACAGACATACATCCGCACATTTGCGTCATCCAGCGGGGCAAACACCTCTTTGCGGCGGGTTTTGGTGTTGTGCAGTTTGATCTGTGTCTTACTGGTCGATGTCATCGGGTCCTCACACGCGGGTCCGCGGCGGGCTTAGCAACTTCAACTCTGGTTGGGAATAGAAGAACGCGCCGCCGAAAGGTTCAGGCGGTAATGCAGGTCATGCAAATGGGTGCAAATGCGTTCATGGGGTCAGGTTAGCGGCTGTCCGGCGTTTGCGCAATCACCCAAATGACGGCAGCGTCAATCGTGCAAAAGAAAACGGGGCCAAGCGGCCCCGTCCCTGTGTGCTTCGCGCGGGTCAATCAATGACCGTGACTGATTTCATGATGTCGGGCTGGCCAGTGACCATGCCGTTCTGGCCTGCGCCGCGTTTGATGGCATCCACCACATCCATCCCCTCGGTGACCCGCCCGACAACCGTGTATTGGCCGTTCAGGAAATAGCCTTGATCGAACATGATGAAGAACTGGCTATTGGCGGAATTCGGGTTCTGGCTGCGGGCCATGCCGACCACGCCGCGATCAAAGGGGATATCCGAAAACTCGGCCCGCAGATCAGGACGGTTCGAGCCGCCCATGCCCGCGCGGGACATGTTGCCGCCCAGCTTGCCGAATTCGACATCGCCGGTCTGGGCCATGAAACCGTCAATCACGCGGTGAAACACAACGCCGTCATATCCGCCCTCGGCGGCGATGGCGGCGATCTGTTCGGCATGGGCGGGGGCCACATCCTTGAGCAGTTCGATGATGACGGTGCCGTTCGCCTCGCCCTCGATCTCGATCTGCAGGGAGGTGGCCAGCGCCGGAGCTGCGGCCAGCGCCATGACGGCGGCTGAGGCGGCGATCAGGTTACGCATCGGCGGCCACCTTGACGCTGATCATGCGATCAGGGTTTGCCGGTGGTTCACCGCGCGCGATGGCATCGACATGTTCCATCCCCGAAATCACGCGGCCATAAACGGTATACTGGCCGTTGAGAAAGCTGTTATCCTTGAAATTGATGAAAAACTGGCTGTTGGCCGAATTGGGGTTCTGGCTGCGGGCAGCGCCGATGGTGCCGCGATCATGCGGCAGGCGCGAAAACTCGGCCGGCAGATCAGGCATATCCGAGCCACCGGTGCCGGCGCGGCGGATATCAAAACCGTCTTCCATATCGCCATGTTCGACATCACCTGTCTGGGCCATGAACCCTTCGATCACGCGGTGAAAGCACACGTTGTCATAGGCCCCGGCGCGGGCGAGCTCTTTCATCCGGTCGCAATGTTTGGGGGCAACATCGGGCAAAAGCTCGATCGTGACGGTGCCGCCTTTCAGCTCAATCAGGATGGTGTTTTCTGGGTCTTTGATCTCGGGCATCTGGGCCTCCTTGTCATGCTGTCGGACAGATACCTAAGGCCCTGACGCCCGATTGCCAAGCGGGGTGTTGACGCAAGCGCGTCTTCACGCCATCAGATGCGCGGACAAACCCGCGGGGAGAGTGGCATGACGTGGAAGACCCTTGATGACATGGAACTGGAGGGCAAGCGGGTTCTGGTGCGCGTGGATATCAACGTGCCGGTCGAAAAAGGCCGCGTGACCGATGCCACCCGGATCGAGAAAATCGCGCCCACGGTGCGCGATATTCTGGACCGTGGCGGGCGTGTGCTGCTGGTGGCGCATTTCGGGCGGCCCAAGGGCAAGGTTGTGCTGGATATGAGCCTGCGCGTCACGATCCCTGCGCTGGAGAATGTGCTGGAGCGGCATGTCACCTTTGTCGAAACATTCGATGGGGCGGAAGCGGCGACCAATGATGTGGTGATGCTGGAGAATATCCGCTTTCATCCGGGTGAAGAAAAGAATGACCCCGCCTTTGCCGCCGAACTGGCGGAACTGGCGCAGATCTATTGCAATGATGCGTTTTCAGCGGCACACCGCGCCCATGCCTCGACCGAGGGGCTGGCGCATCTGATGCCCGCCTGTGCCGGTCGCCAGATGGAGGCCGAATTGCGGGCCCTGGAGGCGGCGTTGAGCCATCCCAAACGCCCTGTCGGGGCCGTTGTGGGCGGGGCGAAAGTATCCAGCAAGATCGAATTGCTGGAAAATCTGGTCGAAAAGCTGGATGTGCTGATCATTGGCGGCGGCATGGCCAATACATTTCTGGCAGCCACGGGTGCGCAAATGGGCAAATCCTTGCAAGAACCCGATTTTCAGGACACCGCGCGCGATATTCTGGCCAAGGCCGCGCGCACCGGCTGCAAGGTGATCCTGCCCGTTGATGGCAAGGTGGCGCGCAGTTTCGGGGCCGGTGTGCCCTATGATGTGGTGGCGCTGGGGCCGGACACGGGGCTGGAGGCGGACCAGATGGTGCTGGACGCGGGGCCGCAGGCCACGGCGGCAATATGTGCGGCCTTTGACGGGTTGGAGACACTGATCTGGAACGGGCCGCTGGGGGCGTTTGAAATCGCACCCTTCGATGAGGCCACGATGATGGCCGCGCGTCACGCAGCCGCGCTGACCCGTGCAGGCAAGCTGATCACCGTGGCAGGCGGCGGCGATACGGTGGCCGCATTGCATGCCGCCGATGTTGCGGGGGATTTCAGCTATATCAGCACGGCGGGCGGTGCATTTCTGGAATGGATGGAGGGCAAGACCCTGCCCGGGGTGGCCGCGTTGAACGCCAGCGCCTGAGGCGGCCGGTGTTTTTGGATATTTAAGGCAAGAAGAAGCACAAGAATTGCAGCAAAACGCTTATTTGGCGATTTTTCAGGGGTTTTACGTCGAAAAAAGATTCACAAGCCGAATCGCTTGTGGCACTGTTGTTCAAAGCGTCGAGCACAGGCGCGTATGAAGGCAGAGCAATGTTATCCCGCAACCGTCCGGCAATTGGTGTCTTGATCGTTTTCGCTGTGGCGTTCAGCCTTGGTGCCTATTTCACCTTTGCCGCTGTGCAGGGCAATTACGGGCTGTTCCGGCGCGCCGAAGTGACGGCGGATGCCGAAAAACTGCGCCAGGAACTGGCGATCCTTCAGGCGCGTGTCGCGCGGATGGAAAACCTGACGCGGCGTTTGTCGGATGATTTTCTGGATCTCGATCTTCTGGACCAACAGGCGCGCGACGTGCTGGGCCTGATGCGCGCCGACGAAATCGTCGTGCGCTGACGCGACACCTGCTGATCCCGTCTGCCCTTTTCTGCGCGCCAGAAATCCACTGGCAAAGTTTACACTCGCATCGCGCGGGTGAATCCTGTATCAGATAGTTTAACGCTAAACTATATTGATCAGCCGGGAGGGGACGCCGCATGGCAACCAGAAAAAGCCAAAAGGATTCAAACGTTTCAGCCGAAGACCTGAAAAGTTATTACCGCGATATGTTGCTGATCCGGCGATTCGAGGAGAAGGCCGGCCAGCTTTATGGCATGGGTCTGATCGGCGGTTTTTGCCATTTGTATATCGGACAGGAGGCGGTTGTTGTCGGGCTGGAGGCCGCGGCCGAGGAAGGCGACAAGCGCATCACATCCTACCGCGATCACGGTCATATGCTGGCCTGCGGAATGGACCCCAATGGCGTGATGGCCGAGTTGACGGGCCGCGAGGGGGGATATTCCAAGGGCAAGGGCGGCTCGATGCATATGTTCTCCAAGGAAAAGCATTTCTATGGCGGGCATGGCATTGTCGGCGCGCAGGTGCCTTTGGGGGCGGGATTGGCCTTTGCGGATAAATATCTGGAGAACGGCCGCGTGACATTTGCCTATTTCGGCGATGGCGCGGCCAATCAGGGGCAGGTCTACGAGACATTCAACATGGCCGCCTTGTGGAAGCTGCCGGTGATTTTTGTGATCGAGAATAACCAGTATGCGATGGGGACATCGCAGCAAAGGTCCACCTCTTCTGCCGAGATTTACGAGCGCGGCCATGCTTTTGGCAT
This sequence comes from Rhodobacterales bacterium, assembly GCA_047921315.1. Taxonomy (GTDB): domain Bacteria; phylum Pseudomonadota; class Alphaproteobacteria; order Rhodobacterales; family Rhodobacteraceae; genus Seohaeicola. Next base: position 6,315 of record JBLRWJ010000104.1, read on the forward strand.
CCCCGGCGAGGCGGTTGACGGGATGGATGTGCTGGCGGTGAAGGCGGCGGGCGAAAAGGCCGTGGCGCATTGCCGGGCGGGCGATGGCCCGTATATCCTTGAGATCAAGACCTATCGTTATCGCGGGCATTCGATGTCTGACCCGGCAAAGTATCGCACCCGCGAAGAGGTGCAGAAAATGCGCGACGAAAAAGACGCGATCGAACATGTGCGCGATCTGTTGCTATCGGGCAAACACGCGACCGAGGATGATCTGAAAGCGATCGACAAAGAGATCAAGGACATCGTCAATGCCAGCGCTGAATTTGCCAAGGAAAGCCCTGAGCCTGCCTTGAGCGAACTTTGGACCGATATCTATGCCGATGAAGTGCCGCAAAGCGCGTAAGGGAGACTATACCAATGGCAATTGAAATTCTGATGCCCGCCCTGTCGCCGACAATGGAAGAAGGCACGCTGGCGAAATGGCTGGTCAAGGCGGGCGATACCGTCAAGGCGGGCGATATTCTGGCCGAGATTGAGACAGACAAGGCCACGATGGAGTTCGAGGCGGTTGATGAGGGTGTGATCGGCAAGCTGCTGGTGGCTGAGGGCACCGAGGGTGTGAAGGTCAATACCGCGATTGCGGTGATGCTGGAGGATGGCGAGAGCGCGCAGGAGGCCGAGGCGGCACCGAAGAAAGCGCCTGAGACGCCTGCGGCCGCGAAGGCGGAGGCGCCGGCCCAAAAGGCGCCGCCCCCCGCAGCACCCAAAGCGGCCAGGATGCAAGCAGACTGGCCCGAGGGCACCGAGACCCGCAAACAGACCGTGCGCGAGGCGCTGCGCGATGCCATGTCCGAGGAAATGCGCCGCGATCCGAACGTGTTTCTGATGGGCGAGGAGGTGGCCGAATATCAGGGTGCCTACAAGATCAGCCAGGGCATGCTGGATGAATTCGGCCCCAAGCGGGTGATCGACACACCGATTACCGAACATGGTTTTGCCGGTATCGCGGTTGGGGCGTCTTTCGGGGGATTGCGCCCGATTGTGGAATTCATGACCTTCAATTTTGCCATGCAGGCGATCGACCAGATCATCAACTCTGCTGCCAAGACGCTGTATATGTCGGGGGGCCAGATGGGCGCGCCGATGGTGTTTCGTGGCCCCAATGGCGCGGCGGCGCGGGTGGGCGCGCAGCATTCTCAGGACTATGCGGCATGGTATGCATCAATCCCCGGCCTGAAAGTGGTGATGCCCTATTCCGCGGCAGATTACAAAGGCCTGATGAAAACTGCGATCCGTGATCCCAATCCGGTGATTTTCCTTGAGAATGAGATCCTGTATGGGCGCAGCTTCGATGTGCCGGTTCTGGATGACTATACGGTGCCGTTCGGCAAGGCCAAGATCTGGCGCGAGGGGACGGATGTGACCATTGTCAGCTTTGGCATTGGCATGACCTACGCGCTGGAGGCGGCAGAGCGTCTGGAAAAAGACGGGATCAGCGCCGAGGTGGTTGATCTGCGCACGCTGCGCCCCTTGGATTATGACACGGTTCTGGCCTCGGTGATGAAAACAAACCGCTGCGTCACTGTCGAGGAAGGATTTCCCGTAGGATCGATCAGCAACCATTTGTCGGCGTTCATCATGGAAAACGCGTTTGATTATCTGGACGCGCCGGTCATCAATTGCACGGGCAAGGATGTGCCGATGCCCTATGCGGCCAATCTGGAAAAACTGGCACTGGTGACCACCGATGAGGTTGTCGATGCTGTGAAAAAAGTGACCTACCGCTAAGGAGACACGCAATGCCTGTTGAAATTCTGATGCCCGCGTTGTCACCCACGATGGAGGAGGGGACGCTGGCGAAATGGCTGGTCAAGGAAGGCGATACCGTTGCGGCGGGCGACCTGCTGGCCGAGATTGAAACCGACAAGGCCACGATGGAGTTCGAGGCCGTGGATGAGGGCGTGATCGGCAAGCTGCTGGTGGCGGAAGGAACCGAAGGGGTGAAGGTCAATTCGCCGATCGCGTTACTTCTGGAGGATGGCGAGAGTGCATCCGATGCGGTGGCCGCGCCAGAGGCGACATCGGATAAAGCTGCCGCCCCCAAAGCCGAGGCGGCCTCGTCAGAGGCCAAGGAGGGGAACGCGCAGGCGTCCGCTTCGGCCCCCCCTGCCCCGCAGACCAAGGATGGCGGGCGGATTTTTGCCTCGCCCTTGGCGCGGCGGATCGCGGCGGATAAGGGGCTTGATCTGGCCGGTATCGCCGGCTCAGGCCCGCGCGGGCGGATCGTCAAAGCCGATGTTGAAGCGGCCAGCGCGCCTGCAAAAGCAACGGTTGCGGATGCGCCAAAGGGCGACACGGCCAAAGCGGACACCCCCAAAGCCGCTGCAGGGGCCATGCCCACAGGACCATCGACCGAGACAGTTTTGAAAATGTACGAGGGCCGCGCCTATACCGAGGTCAAGCTGGACGGCATGCGCAAAACCATCGCCGCCCGCCTGACAGAGGCCAAACAGACCATCCCGCATTTCTATCTGCGCCGCGACATCGAGCTGGATGCGCTGATGGCGTTCCGCGCCAAGCTGAACGCGCAGCTGGAGGCGCGCGGCGTCAAGCTGTCGGTCAATGATTTCATCATCAAGGCCTGCGCGCTGGCCTTGCAGCAGGTGCCTGCGGCCAATGCTGTCTGGGCCGGTGATCGCGTGTTGCAACTGACCCCGTCGGATGTGGCCGTGGCTGTGGCCATCGAGGGCGGGCTGTTCACGCCTGTGCTGAAGGATGCCGAGATGAAATCGCTTTCGGCCTTGAGTGCCGAGATGAAGGATCTGGCGGCGCGGGCGAAATCGAAGAAACTGGCCCCGCATGAATATCAGGGCGGTAGCTTTGCCATTTCCAATCTGGGGATGTTCGGGATCGACAATTTCGATGCCGTGATCAACCCGCCGCATGGGGCCATTCTGGCGGTGGGCGCGGGTGTGAAGAAACCCGTTGTCGGCAAGGACGGTGCGCTGGCGGTGGCCACGGTGATGTCGGTGACGCTATCGGTGGATCACCGCGTGATAGACGGGGCCTTGGGCGCGCAATTGCTGCAGGCGATCAAGGACAATCTGGAAAACCCGCTGGCCATGCTGGCCTGAGGCATTTCCGCAGCGCCACGCGCAAGACAAATAAATCATAAAACGGGCCGGAGCATAGGTTGCTTCGGCCTTTTGATTTCTATTCATAGCCAAAATTAGAGCATATTGCGTTCAATTGAATTCACCCCGCAGAATGAACGCGTTGTTC
>JBLRWJ010000105.1:0-6234 GCA_047921315.1 Rhodobacterales bacterium
TCGCTGATCGTGCAAAGCGCCTGCGCAAGGATCATCGCAGGGTCCGCCAGCAGACCGCCCCAGTTGCCCGAATGATGCGCCCCTTCGCGCAGATCGACGATCAGATCAAAAGAGACCCCCCCGCGCGAGCCCATGAACATGGTGGGCACATCGGGCTGCAGGCGTGGCCCGTCCGATGCGATCAGCACATCTGCTGTCAGGTGATCACGCTTGGCGACAAAAAACTCTGCCAGCCCGGCCGAGCCTGTCTCCTCGCTCATCTCGATCACGATGCGGCAGTTGAAGCCCAGCGCGCCGCGCGCCTGCACAACGGCCTCGAGTGCCGCGATATTGATCAGGTGCTGGCCCTTGTTATCCGCCGTGCCGCGCCCATAAAGGCGATCCCCTTCCTCGATCAGGTCAAACGGATGCAAACCTTCGCGCCACTGGTCGGTCTGGGCGCGGATCACATCGCCATGCCCATAGGTCAGGACGGTGGGCAGATCATCGCCCTCATGGCGTTCACCGATCAGGAACGGCCCGCCGCGCGGATCGGGATTGGGGTGGATCGTGCAGGCAAAGCCCAAGGCCGTCAGGCGCGGCTCCATCGCTTGGGTCAGGTATTGCATCAGGGCTGCGGATTGATCGGGGTTCTGGCTTTCGGATTCAATGGCCACAAGCCCGGCCAGATCCGACTGGAAACTGCCCGTGTCGAAATAGGCGGAAATCGTATCAATCGCGGTGTCACGGGTCATGCTGTCAGTGATCCTTTGTCATATCTTCGGAAATGGCGTCACCCCAGGGTGACATGATCTCGGTGCATCCGGCGTTCCATGCCCCGCGCCGCATCACGCCAGCGGGACAGGCAAAGGCATAGGGAAAGATGGTGCGGTGCGTTTCGACAACATTATGGGATTGGCGCAGCCTGTCCAGAACGGCCGCAGGCAGGCTGTCATCCGCGATCAGGGTATCACCGCCGGACACATCGATGCGCGGCTGGTGGAAGGCGGCCGATATATCCATGCCGAAATCGGTCACACAGGATGCCAGTTGCGCCACCGCCCCCATGATCTTGCGCCCGCCGGACGCGCCAAAGGCAAAGCGTTTGTCGCCCTGTTCGCCGATCACCGGGCAGACATTCATCAAGCAACGCTTGCCCGGCCCCAGCGAATTGGGGCGGCCCTGCACCGGATCGAACCACATGATGCCGTTATTCATCAAAAACCCGGTCGAGGGCGACACAACGCGCGATCCGAAGATTGACAGCAGGGTTTGCGTCTGCGCCACCATATTGCCCTGTCTGTCCACCACCGAGAAATGCGTGGTGCAACCGGGCGCTGCCGGGCTTTCGCCGGTATCGCCCATCCCTTCCAGCCGCCGGGCATAGGCCGATTTGAGCGCATCCGCCATCGCGGCATAACTGTCAGGGCCGGGCGCCTTGCCCATCGCGGCGCCTTCCAGCGCGCCAAAGGCATCGCGGAAGGTTGGCCCCGCTGTCAGGCCGGGCGTGACGTGAAAGCGCGCATCGCGGTAGCCAAAGCTGAGGGGGGTGTGAAACTCCGCGCTATAGCCGCGCAGGTCTGCCGCTGACAGGCTGCCGCCCTTGGCTTGCACATCGCCCGCCATCGCCACGCCCAGATCGCCATTATATAGCGTGCGCGCCCCATAACGCGCGATCTGGTCCAGACTGTCGGCCATGCGCGACTGATCCAGCCGCTTATCCGCCAGCGCGGTCCAACCGCTGATCCTGGGCCATTGCCCGTCTTCCAGAAACAGGGCGGCGGCATCGGCATCCTTGGCCAGCTCACGCGTGCAAGACGCGATGATCAGCGCCGCGAACCAATCCACCAGCAGACCTTGGCGCGCATGGTCAATCGCGGGCGAGAGCAATTCCGCCCAAGGCATCCGGCCATAGCGGGCATGCGCCTGCCCCAGCCCATCGACAACCCCCGGCACCGCGATGGCGGTTGCGCCCTGCACGTTGCGGTCACCCGTCACATGATCCCATGGGAACAGATCGCCCGCCGCACCGCGCCCGCTGAGCGGGTAATCCGCCGGATCAAGCGAGGCAGGGGCGCGCATCCCGTGGTTCAGCGCCACCGCCTCGCCCTGTTCGGCGCGCCACAGCATCATTGCGCCGCCGCCTGCTGGGCCGCTCATCCACGGCTCCAGCACGCCGATCACGAAAGACGTGGCCACGGCGGCATCCACGGCATCGCCGCCAGCGGCCAGCACCTCGGCCCCGGCAAGGGCGGCCAGCCGATGTTGTGCTGCAACGACGCCAAATTCGGTTTCGATCACCGTCTTGGTGGTCACCATGCTGCGGGACAGGTTGACAGACATCGGATTACCCCTGTTGGAACATGGCGGTTTGCGGATCGTGCAGATGGCAGGTCACATGCCCTTCGGGCGTTGCGATCTGGCGCGGCACGGTCGTGTGGCACAGGTCTGTTGCACGCGGGCAGCGCGGATGGAAATGGCAGCCCGGCAGCGGGGCGATCGGGTTGGGATAGGCCATGCCAAGCTGCGTATCGGGCACGCCCAACCCCGGTTCCGGTGTCAGCACCGATTTCAGCAAGGCCTGCGTATAGGGATGGCGCGGTGCATCGAACAGGCCTGCCACGCTGTTTTCCTCGACGATCTTGCCCAGATACATCACCGCCACCCGCGTTGCCAGATGTTCGACCACGGCCAGATTGTGGCTGATGAACAGATAGGTCAGCCCGAATTCGCGGCGCAGATCACCCAGCAGGTTCAGGATCTGGCTTTGCACCGACACGTCCAGCGCCGAGGTCGGCTCATCGCAGATGACAACTTCGGGCTTCATGATCAGCGCGCGCGCAATCGCCACCCGCTGCCGTTGTCCGCCCGACATCTGGCTGGGATAGGTGCTCATCACCCGCGCAGGAAGGCCCACCACATCCAGAATCTCGCGCACCTGTTTGGTGCGGCTCGCCTCATCCCCGATGCCGTGCACGCGCAGCGGCAGCGAGATGATATCCGAGATGCTTTTGCGCGGGTTGAGCGAGGAATACGGATCCTGAAAGATCGGCTGGATGCGCCGCGCCAGCGCAAGCCGCCCCTGCGCCGCGATATCCTGCCCGTCTACCAGAACCTGCCCCGATGTTGGTGCCTCCAGCCCCAGCAGGATTTTGGCAAGCGTGGATTTGCCGCAACCGGATTCACCCACCAGCCCCAGAACCTCGCCGCGGCCCAGTTGCAGCGAGACATCATTCACCGCCGTCAGCGGTTTGACGCCACCGAACAGACCCTGCTTGACGCGGTAGGTCTTGGTCACGCCGGACAGTTCCAGCACGGGGGCGGTTGTCACGCTGTCTTTCATGCTGTCACCTCATTCTCGGCGTGGCGTTTTCCATCGGGGAAAATGCAGCGGAACGCATGGTCACCCTCCTCGCGTTTGGGAATATCGCCACGGCATTGCATCGTGGCATGCGGGCAACGCGTGCGGAACACACAGCCCTCAACCTCGCCCACAAGTGACGGCACGATCCCCGGAATGGTGCCAAGCTGGCTGCCGCGTTCCGTCTTGCCCGGCAAGGGGATGCAGCGCAGCAGGCCACGGGTATAGGGATGCGAGGGCGCGTTGAAGATATCGCGCACCGGGCCTGTCTCGACCAGTTCGCCCGCATACATCACCGCCACCTTATCGGCGATGCGCGCGACAACGCCCAGATCATGGGTGATCAGGATCATCGCCATGTTCATCTCGCGGCCCAGATCATGCAACAGGCGCAGGATCTGGGCCTGAATGGTCACATCAAGCGCGGTTGTCGGTTCATCTGCGATGATCAGCTCCGGCTCGCACATCAGGGCCATGGCGATCATCACGCGCTGGCGCAGACCGCCTGACAACTGATGCGGATATTGCGACAGGCGGCTTTCCGCAGCGGTGATGCCGACCTTTTCCAGCAGTTCCACCGCCCTTGCGCGCGCCTGCTGGCGCGTCACCTTGCGGTGCAGCAACAAGGCCTCGGTCAGTTGGTCACCGATCGTATAGGCCGGGTTGAGCGAGGTCATCGGCTCCTGAAAGATCATCGACATCCGCGCACCGCGCAGCGCACGCATCTGCCTTGGGTTGGCCGTGGTCAATTCGGTGCCATCAAATGTCATCCGGTCGGCGCGGCGCTGGATATTCTTGCCCAACAGCCCCATCAAGGCCAGCGATGTCAGGGATTTGCCTGATCCGCTTTCGCCCACGATGCACAGCGTTTCACCGCGGTTGAGGTCAAAATCAATCCCGCGCACGGCATGCAGGATGCCGCCGCCCATGGGAATGTCCAGCGTCAGGTTGCGGACGCTCAGAAGTGGTTCTGTCATCGCTCAGCTCCGGTTTTCGGGGGCGGTGACATCGCGCAGGCCATCCCCCATCAGATTGATCGCCAGCACCAGCACGAACAGGATCGCACCGGGGATCAGCACCAGCCACGGCTCGAACAGCATCATGTTCTTGCCCTCAGAGACCATCAGCCCCCAGCTTGGCGTGGGCGGTTGCACACCCAGCCCAAGGAATGACAGCGCCGCTTCCAGCAGGATCGCATGGGCCATTTCCAGCGTGACCACCACGATCAGGTTATTGGCAATGTTTGGCATGATCTCGGACAGCAGGATGCGCGGGGTCGAGGCCCCGATCACCTGCGCTGCCGCGACATATTCGCGCCGCCGCACCTGCATGGTCGAGGCGCGCATCACCACGGCAAAGCGGTCCCACAGCAGCAGGCCCAGCACCACGATCACAACCTGCAAAGAGCCGCCCAGAATGGCCACAACCGCCAGCGCCACCAGCACAACAGGCATGGCAAGGCGCACATTGATCAAAAAGGTCACAACCGCATCGACCTTGCCGCCGAAATAGCCCGCAGCCACCCCCATTGCCGTGCCGATGATGCCCGAGATCAGCGCGGCAACGGCCCCGATCAGCAGCGATACCCGCGCACCATAGATCAGGCGCGACAGGTAATCGCGGCCAAGGTGATCGGTGCCCAGCGGATGTTCCCACGTGCCGCCCATAAAGACGGGTGGCTGCATCCTGTTCATCAGGCTTTGGGCATAGGGATCATGCGGTGCCAGCAAGGGCGCGAAAATCGCCACCAGCGTCAGAAGGCCCAGAACCACCAGACCGATCAGCAGGCCCTGATGCCCGAACACGCGCTTGCGCAGCATCTGGCCGGGGGTGGGGCCAGTGATCTCATCCAGCAGGCGGTCATGTATATCCACATTCGCCATGTCAGCTGCTCCTCATGCGGGGATCAAGCCAAGCGTTCAGAACATCGGCCAGAAAGGTAAAAACGATATAGAACATCGAAAAGATCAGGATCAGCGCCTGCACGGTGGGCAGATCGTTGCGCGCGATGCTTTCCCACGCCAGATAGCCCGCGCCATGCAGCGCAAAGATCGATTCGACCACGATGGAGCCGCCCAGCATAAAGCCCATCTGCACCGCAGCCAGACTGACCACCGGGATGATCGCATTGCGCAGCGCATGGCGGAACAGCACCCGCGTTTCATTCGCGCCCTTGGCGCGCGCGGTGCGGATGTAATCGGATGACAGCACATCCAGCATCCCCGCCCGCGTCAGGCGCATGATGGCGGGCATGGCATAGTAACCCAGCACGATGGTCGGCATGATGAAATGCTTCCAAGTCGCCGCACCCGAGGGCGGCAGCCAGCCAAGCTGGATCGCAAACACCACGATCAGGATCAGGCCGAACCAGAAACTGGGCATCGCCTGACCGGCCACAGACATGAACAGCGCCAGCCGGTCGATCAGCGAATTGGGCCGGATGGCCGCAACAACGCCCAGCGGCACCGCTGTCAGCAAGGCAAAACTGATCCCGCAGACGCCCAGCAGCATGGTCACGCCCAGCCGGTCGGCAATCAAGGTGGACACGGGCAGCCTGAAATACAGGCTTTGCCCGAAATCACCCTGAAGCGCAGAAAACAGCCATTCGCCATATTGCACAAGCAAGGGACGGTCGAACCCGTAAAGGCGGCGCAGCGCCTCGATATCTTCGCCGCTGGCGGTTTCCCCGGCCAGCGCCGCTGCCGGATCACCGGCCAGAAACAGCAGGCTGAAGCTGATGAAAGACACGGTAAAGGCCACCAGAATGGCAAGGCCCAACCGTTTGAGTATGAAGTGAAGCACGGGTCAATCACCTTGGATCTGCGCCGCAAGTGCAAGACTGCGGCGGTGGGTCTGGGTGGAAACTGTCAGAGAATATGACGGCGAAACGCAGC
>JBLRWJ010000105.1:6334-7680 GCA_047921315.1 Rhodobacterales bacterium
TTGAGGTATTCCAGCGTTTCATCATCGCGCGCATCATCCAAGGAGCCATGTTTGAAAAACTGGCTGACCATGGCGGAGGCGTCATTGATCGAATAGCTGCCCCATGTCTGGAACGAGATCGGCGTTTCGCCTTTCATGTTCAGCTCGCGCAGCGCCGAATATTGCAGCATCTTGAAATCGGTCCTGATGCCCACAGCGTTGAGATAGCTGGAGATCGCCTCGGCATATTCACGATCACGATAGGCATAGAATTCGGTTGTAAAGCCATCGGGATAGCCCGCTTCGGCCAGCAATGCCTTGGCTTTTTCCGGGTCATAGTCATAGGACACGGCGGCCGTTACATCACAGCCAAACTGGCTGGGAAAGCACGGGGTGGAGACAACCTGAGATTCGCCCTTGAGCAGCGCATCCACCAGTTCCTGACGGTTGATCGCGTGGTTGATGGCCTGACGCACACGGATATCGGACATCGGCCCCTCACCGGACCGGCCAGCGGCGTCCATGGACAGATAGCCCACACGCATCGTGGATTCATTGGCAACCGTAAATTGCCCCCGCGCTGCCAGCCTTTCGGACTGATCCGCCGGAACCTGCCAGATCAAATCCAATGTGCCGCTGAACAGTTCTGCCATCTGCGTGTTCACATCCGGGATGGTGCGGATATCGACATTGGCAATGGCGGGCTGGCCTTTGGGGCTGTCATGATAGTTTTCATTCCGCTCCAGCACGAAATGCTGGCCGGGCACCACGCTTGTGACCTTATAGGGGCCGGTGCCGACAGGTTTCAGGCCCATGCCCTCGGGGCCAACTTCGGCGTAATAATCGCTGGGATAGATCGAGACAGGACCGGCCAGAAATTCGATAGCGGCGGGGAAATTTTCCTTCAGCATGATCCGCACGGTGAAATCATCCACCTTTTCGGCGGATTTCATCCAGTTCACATTGCGCTGGGTTTTGACGCCATTCGCCTCATCCGCGACGTAGTTGACGGTATAGACCACATCATCAGCGGTAAACGCAGAGCCATCGTGGAAGGTCACGCCTTGGCGCAGCTTGAACTCGATCGTGGTGTCGTCAATCCATTCCCATTCGGTCGCAAGATTGCCCTTATACTCGTTCGTGATCGGATCGCGGTAGATCAGGCCATCCCAGACCGCGCGCTGCATCACGACCCCTTCGCGCGACGAGTTGAAATAGCTGTCGACATTCTCCAGCTCCTTGGAGAACGCGACGCGCAGCGTATCATTTGCCTTATCTGCCCAAGCAGCACCTGTCGCCGCAGCAAGAGCGATACCCGCGATGGTCGATTTGAGGACCGTGAGTTTCATTGCCAATTCCCTGTTTTG
>JBLRWJ010000105.1:7780-9563 GCA_047921315.1 Rhodobacterales bacterium
TGGCTTGAACTGGCCTATGCCTATTACTGGTCCGATCAACTGGTCGGGCAGGCGATTCCCAAGCTGATTGATCTGTCCCAGGATCTGGGTGAGACCGTCAATCTGGCCGAATTATCCGGCGACCACATCATCTATGTCAGCCGCCTGCCCTGCAAACGCACCTATTTTGCAGCCACCGTGATCGGGCGGCGTCTGCCGGCGCTGTCCACATCAGGCGGGCGCGCCATGATCGCCACCTTTCCCGCGGACGAGCGTGACCACGCGATAGAAAACTGGCCGCTCAAGCAATTCACCACCCAGACAACCATGGATCGCGCATCGATACGCCGCAGCATCGATGAAGCCGTTAGCCAAGGCTATGCCATATCGTCAGGGCAGATGATCCTGTCTGAAATCGGCGTGGCCTGCCCGATTACCGGACCGGATGGGCGCGCCTTTGCGGCGGTGCAATGTTCGGTTTCGGCCCATACCTGGACGCGTGAACGGGTTGTGGCGGACATCCTGCCGCGGCTTCAGGATACCGCGAATGCGATCTCGCCCTCGTCCCAGTCGCATCGCGCTTGATCCTATGGCCGCAGACAAGACCATATTCCGCCGCTCTTTCAAACATGTCGCGCATATTTTGCTGCTCTATGCCGGGGCGCTGGTGTTTGGCCTTGTGGCGCATTGGCTGCGCTTTCCCCTGCCGTGGATGATCGGGGCCATGGTTTTTGCCGCGACCGTGCGGATGATGGACAGGCCATTGCCGATCCCCGCGCAAACGCGCCAGATCGGACAGATACTGATCGCAACATCCGTGGGCCTGTCCTTCACCCCCGAAGCGGTGCGGATGATGCAATCGCTGTTGCTGCCGATGGTCGGCGTGGCGATTGCAACGATCCTGCTTGGCTTTGTTGTGGCGGCCTTTCTGATGCGGATCACCAAAGTGGATGTGATCACCGCATCCTTGGCCTCCATCCCCATGGGACCGGTTGAAAGCGCCATTCTGGCCGTCAAGCACAAGGTGTCCCCCGGTCCGGTGGTTTTTGCGCAGACCTTGCGCATCATGCTGCTGGTGGTGCTGATCCCGCCGGTCATCGTGGCGCTGGACGGGACAATCACAGACCCGGTTGCGGTGCTCAGCAGGATGGACTGGACCCTGTCCGGCGCGGTCCTGCTTTGCCTGTCCGGCATTCTTGGCGCTGTTGTGGCGCGGGCTGTGCGGCTGGCCAATCCGTTCTTTGTCGGCTCATTGGGCGGCGCTGCCCTTGCGGCGGCGTTCAGCCTGCCGATCAGCGCCTATCCCTATGCGGTGCTGGTGCTTGCACAGGTGTTTCTGGGCGTCTGGCTGGGCGCGGTGTTTGACCGCGATCTGCTGCGCCGCGCGAAAGGGTTTATTCCGGGGGCGATCCTTGCCTCGATTCTGCTGATCGTGCTTTGTGTGCTTATGGGGTTGGTGATGATCTGGATCACAGGACAGACATGGCAGGTCATGCTGCTGTCAACCGCCCCCGGCAGCGTGACCGAGATGGCCCTGACCGCCAAGATCCTAGATGAGGGGCTTGCCGTTGTCACAGCCTTTCACGTGATCCGCATTTTCATCATTCTGCCCTTTGCCAGCACCATCATCGGCTTGACGGCCAAATTGGCAGACCGCTGGGGCCTTAATCCGGATTGATCCAAGGGCAAGCGCCGCTGCAGGCTGATCAAGGCGGTGGATGATCGCGGCCCATGCCATCCTGAGCATCAGAAAGACCTCTGCATGACACCGTTCCGGCCCCAGGATGAGGGCAGCGCCTGCCTG
>JBLRWJ010000106.1:0-9437 GCA_047921315.1 Rhodobacterales bacterium
GGCAGGCGCTGCCCGGCGGTGCCGCCGGGCGGGGGATATCGGCAATGGCGCGTGTGATCCAGAGGTCTTACGGATGATCTGGGGCGGGTTCGAGCCGGTCTTGGTGGCCGCCGCCTGAGGCGCAACTCCGTTTGGGTTATCTGTGGCCACTGGCAAAGCGCGCCGGACACGGGTGGGTCTATCCATGGCCGGGCTATTCATAGCTTCAGACTAAGTGAGAGATAAAGTATCGCGTTTTGTCACAAATTTGCGCGGCCACTACAGTTGGTGTAAGCTATCCGTCAGGTCTTGGGATCAGCCCTGTATGCAGGATCGACCGGCACAAGACCTTGGGGATGGTAAAACCACAGACTGCTTTCGCCTGTCTCTGGTCGATATCAGGCGCGTCTTGGCGCCTTTCGTAGCCCTCGGCATAAGGAGTCGCCTTGCAACATCCTTCCTCAAACATCGCTGCGGCTGATCCTGTCCGCGAGCGCCGCGATCTGGCGGTTGCCTATCGGCTGATCGCACATTTTCAACTGGATGACAGCATTTTCACCCATATCTCGGCGCGCGCGCCAAAGGGTGAGGGCGAACATGCGTTTCTGATCAACCCTTTCGGTCTGCGCTTTGATGAAGTCTCGGCCAGCAATCTTGTCACCGTGGATCTGGACGGCAATATCCTGCGTGACAGCTTTGGCGCAGGCATTAATGATGCGGGCTTTACCATCCACAGCGCGGTGCATGCCGCGCGCCCCGAAGTGGGCTGCGTGATCCATACCCATACGGTGGCAGGCGTGGCGGTTTCATCCATGCAGGAAGGTATCCTGCCGCTGAACCAATGGGCGCTGCAATTTCATAACCGCGTCGCCTTTCACGATTATGAGGGTATCGCGCTGGATCTGGCGGAACGGGAACGGCTGGTGGCTGATCTGGGATCGGCCAAGGTGATGATCCTGCGCAATCACGGCCTTCTGGTTTGTGGCGGCACCGTGGGTGAGGCCTTTGCCCTGATGTATAACCTTGAGCGGACATGCCGCGCGCAACTGGCCATCATGTCCAGTGGTGGCACGCCGAAAGCAGTCTCGCCCGAACTGGCCGAACATACCGCCGCGCAATACGAGATGCTGACGCGCAATCGCGGCAATCGCGATTTTCACGACCCCGAGTGGGAGGCCTATGTGCGCCTTGCGCTCAAGTACTATCCGGATCTGGCAGCATAAGCCCGGACGGAGACCGGCGCCCATGGCGCCTTGATTGACCAACATGGAGTAATCGAATGACACAAGCACGATCCTTCGCCACGGCAACGGCTATCGCACTGGCCATGAGCCTGCCCGCTTTTGCCGATACCCCGCAGGCCGGTGGCAGGCTGAACCTGATCATCCAGCCCGAACCGCCCAGCCTGATGATGGGGCTGGTTCAGAACGGCCCGACCCAGATGGTGGCGGGCGATATCTATGAAAGCCTGCTGCGCTATAACGAGAACCTTGAGCCGCAGCCCTCCTTGGCCAAATCATGGGAAGTGTCCGAGGACGGGCTGACCTATACATTCACGCTGCAGGACGGCGTCAAATGGCATGATGGTGAAGATTTCACCTCGGCCGATGTTGTGTTCTCGGTCGATGTGTTCCTGCGCGAAACACATCCCCGCCTGCGCGCCTCATTGGTGCATGTCGATACGATCGAAGCGCCCGATCCCAGCACGGTTGTCTTTACGCTGAAGCAGCCATTTGGCCCCTTCCTTGGGATATTCGAGGCCGGCACCATGCCGATGATTCCCAAACACATCTATGAAGGCACGGATTTTGCCAATAATCCGATGAACAACACCCCCATCGGGACCGGACCATTCAAGTTTCAGGAATGGAACCGGGGCAGCTATATCCATCTGGTCAAGAACGAAGACTATTACATGGAGGGCAAGCCCTATCTGGACGAGGTCTATTATCAGGTGGTCCCCGATGGCGCATCGCGCGCGGTTGCCTATGAGACCGGACAGGTCGATGTGCTGCCCGGCGGCTCGGTCGAGAATTTCGATGTGCCGCGCATCACCGCGATGGACAATACCTGCGTCACCGACAAGGGCTGGGAGCATTTCGGCCCGCATAGCTGGATATGGATGAACAATCACGAAGGGCCAATGGCGGATGTGAACACCCGCAAGGCCGTGATGCATTCGCTGGACCGCCAGTTTGCGCTGGATGCGTTGTGGAACGGTCTGGGTAAGCTGGCGACAGGGCCGGTATCGTCTTCAACCCGTTTCCACGATGGCGACACGCCGTCGATTGATTACGATCCCGAAGCGGCGAAACAGTATCTGGCCGAGTCCAGCTATAACGGCGAAACGATCCGCCTGCTGCCCCTGCCTTACGGCGAGACATGGCAGCGTTGGGCCGAGGCGACGCGCCAGCACCTGATCGAAACAGGCTTTAACGTCGATCTGGTGGCGACTGATGTGGCGGGCTGGAACCAGCGGGTTGGCGAATGGGATTTCGATCTGGCCTTTACCTATCTGTATCAATACGGCGATCCGGCCTTGGGCGTATCGCGGACCTATGTGGAATCCAACATCGCCAAAGGGTCACCCTGGAACAACGTGGCGGGCTATGTGAACCCCGAGGTTGACGCGTTGTGGATGCAGGCCGCTGTCAGCGCCAGCGACGCAGAGCGCCAGGAGCTGTATTCACAGATCCAGAACACCATCGTGGATGATGTGCCGGTGGCATGGCTGCTGGAGCTTGGCTTTCCCACGATCTACCGCTGCAATGTCAAGGATCTGGTGACCACGGGCATCGGCATCAATGATGGTCTGCGTGACGCGTGGATCGAACGCTAACACAGGCCGGGGCGCGTCTTTCATGGCGCGCCCCCACTTTTCTGCCCGCTCCCCCCGCTCCCCCTGCCCTTATGCCCCGCCCACCGCACGCGGGTGCACTGACAACTGGAGACCTGTTTCTTGATCCGTTTCATTCTGGCACGGTTGGTCAAGGCCGCAGTCATCCTGCTGGCTATCATGATCTTCAACTTCCTGCTGATCCACGCCGCCCCCGGCGATCCGGCTGCTGTCATGGCGGGCGAAGCAGGGGCGACCGATGAGAAGTTCATCGCGGATCTGCGCGCACGCTTTGGGCTGGACCAGCCCTTTGCCGTGCAGCTTTGGATTTATGTCAAGGCCACGGTCCAACTGGATCTGGGGTATTCCTACCGCCAGAACATGCCGGTGATCGATCTGATCTGGCAGCGCCTTCCGGCCACGCTGTTGTTGACCATGACGGCCTTTGTCATCGCGCTGGTGCTGGGTGTTGTGGCCGGGGTGCTGGCAGCCTCCAAGCAGGGCACATGGTGGGACACTGTAATCTCAACCCTTGCGCTGCTGTTTTATGCCACGCCGCTGTTCTGGGTGGCGCTGATGGCATCGCTGCTGTTCTCTGTCGTTCTGGGCTGGTTGCCGGGCTATGGCTATCAGACGATCGGGGCCAATTATACCGGGATTGACCGGATTCTGGATATCGGCAAGCACCTGATCCTGCCTGCCACCACGCTGGGGCTGTTCTTCATGGCCGTTTATATGCGGATGACCCGCGCCTCCATGCTGGAAATGTCGCGTCTGGATTTTGTCAAAACCGCCCGCGCCAAGGGCCTGCGCAACAGCGTGATTCAGCGCCGCCATGTGCTGCGCAACGCATTACTGCCGGTGATCACGCTGGCGGGTTTGCAGGCCGGGCAGATCGTGGGCGGCGCGGTGCTGACCGAAACCGTCTTTGCCTGGCCGGGCATCGGGCGGTTGCTGTTCGAGGCGATCAACCAGCGCGATTACAGCGTTTTGCTGGGCGTCTTTTTCGTCTCGGCCGCGATGGTGCTATTGTTCAACCTGATCACCGACATCCTGTATGTTCTGGTTGATCCGCGCATAAGGCTGACCTGATGCTGGAAGGTTTCAAACGTTTCGCCCAAAACCGTGGCGCGGCCATTGGTCTTGTGATCCTGCTGATCGTGGTGCTGACCGCTGTGCTGGGGCCGCTGATCTATACCGATAGCCCGTGGCGCATGGTGCAGCGCCCGTTCCTGCCGCCCTTTACCGTGGACGGTTTGCCGCTGGGCACCGATGCGCTGGGGCGCGATGTGATGGCGGGGCTTGTCTATGGCGCGCGCGTTTCCTTGCTGGTCGGGCTTGTGTCTACTGTGGTGGCGCTGTTGATCGGGGTGCCGATTGGGGCCGCTGCGGGGTATTTTGGCGGGTTTGTCGATGATGCGCTGATGCGCTTTACCGAGTTTTTCCAGACAATCCCCAGCTTTGCGCTGGCGATTGTGCTGCTGGCGATTTTCCAGCCCAGCCTGTCCTATGTGATTTTGGCGATCGCCATTGTCAGTTGGCCCCCCGTGGCGCGGCTTGTGCGCGGCGAGGTGCTTAGCCTGCGATCACGCGAATATGTCGAGGCGGCAACCCTGTCGGGGCAAAGCACGCTGCAGATCATCATCCGCCAGATCCTGCCCAACGCATTGCCGCCGATCATCGTTCTGGCCTCGCTGATGGTGGCCACGGCTATTTTGCTGGAAAGCAGCCTGTCCTTTCTGGGCTTGGGCGATCCCAATGTGATGTCATGGGGTTACATGATCGGCACGGCGCGCACGGTGATCCGCACGGCATGGTGGCTCTCGTTCATTCCCGGTGTGGCGATCCTGCTGACGGTGCTGGCGATGAACCTGATCGGCGAAGGCCTGAATGACGCGCTGAACCCGCGCCTGTCGAGGAAAAGCCGATGAGCCTGTTGAAGATCGAGGATCTCGCCATCGCCCTGCCTGAGGGGGCGGACCGCCCCTATGCTGTGGAGAATGTGAATTTCACCCTGCATAAGGGCGAGATCCTGTGCATTGTCGGCGAGAGCGGTTCGGGCAAATCCATGTCGGCCAATGCCGTGATGGGATTGCTGCCCGAAGGGGTCACGCCCGCAAAGGGGCGGATCATGTTCCATGACCGCGACATCCTGCATCTGTCCGAGGAGGACCGCATCAACATTCGCGGCAAATCCATCAGCATGATCTTTCAGGAGCCGCTCAGCGCGCTGAACCCGCTGATGCGGGTGGGCGCGCAAATCTGCGAGGTGTTCGAGGCGCATGGCCTGCTGACCCCTGCAGAACGGATGCGCCGTGCTGTGGAGCTGCTGAAAGAGGTGGGCCTGCCCGATCCCGACAAGACGGTGCGCGCCTATCCGTTCCAGTTGTCCGGCGGCCAACGCCAGCGCGTGATGATCGCCATGGCACTGGCGCTGGAGCCGGAAATCCTGATCGCGGATGAACCCACCACCGCGCTGGATGTGACCACGCAAGCGCAGATCCTTGCGCTGATCGAGGATTTGCGCCGCAAGCATGATATGGCGGTGATCTTTATCACGCATGATTTCGGCGTTGTGGCCGATATTGCGGACAGGGTCATCGTGATGCAAACCGGCGAGATTGTCGAACAGGGCAGCGCAACCGATGTTCTGCTGAAACCCTCGCATCCCTATACCCGGTCGCTGATTGCGGCAATTCCGGGGATGAAGGACAAACCAGCCGGGGTTGAGGCCAAGGAAGGCGCACAGCAAAGCCCTGTCATCCTGTCGGTGCAGGCGCTGAACAAGACGTTCCGCACCGGCGGCGGGCTGTTCAAAGAGGCCCGTGTCGTGCATGCGGTCAAGGATCTGACCTTTGATCTGCATCTGGGCGAAACCATCGGGATTGTCGGCGAAAGCGGGTCCGGCAAATCCACCGCCGGGCGCTGCATCATCCGGCTGATCGATCCTGACAGCGGCACGGTGCGCCTGTCGGATGTGGAACTGACCAAGCTGGGCGGTCATACCCTGCGCATGGCGCGCAGCAAGGCGCAGATGATCTTTCAGGATCCGTTCTCCTCGCTCAACCCGCGGGCGCGGATCGGGCGTATCCTGACCGAAGGCCCCATTGCGCATGGCGTGCCGCGTGCCCAAGCGATGGCGCGGGCGCGCGAATTGCTGGCGCTGGTGGGGCTGGACCCCTCTGCGGTCGCGCGTTTCCCGCATGAGTTTTCAGGCGGACAACGCCAGCGGATCGGGATCGCGCGCGCGCTTGCGCTGGACCCTGATGTGATCATCGCGGATGAGGCGGTCTCGGCGCTGGACGTGTCCATTCAGGCGCAGGTGCTGGACCTGCTGGCCGATCTGAAGGCGCGGCTGAACCTGTCGATGCTGTTTGTCACCCATGATCTGCGCGTGGCCGCCCAGATCTGCGACCGGATCATGGTGATGCGGCGCGGCGAGGTGGTGGAGATGGGGCCAACGGCGGCGGTGCTGGGCAATCCCGCGCATGAATATACCCGCAGCCTGCTGGAGGCGATCCCCGGTCGTCAGCATGAAGACGCGATGCGGCAGGCGGTCGCGTCTTATTGACAGGCCTATCCCGGAAAGGCGCAAGGATATGATGACACAGGCACAGCCCGCCCCGGTTGAAGGGGTCTATCTTTGCGATCATCTTGATCTGCCGCGCCTGTTTGCGCCCGCGCTGGACAAGGTGCCCGGCCTGCGCGTCTATGCGCCCGCCGATGTGCCTGATCCTGCCCGCATCCGCTTTGCGCTGGCATGGCGGCCGGGGCCGGACGCCTTTGCCCCGTTTGCGCAACTGGCCTTTGTGCAATCCATCGCATCAGGTGTGGATGGTATCCTGTCCAGCGACAGCCTGCCCCGGCAGGCGCAGGTGGCGCGTGTCCGCGATCCCGGTCAGGCGCATGTGATGGCGGGGTTCGCGGTGTGGCAGCTGATCTGGCATCACCGCAATATGGGCCATTATGTGCACAACGCCGCCGATGCGGTCTGGCGGCGCACCAGCTTTGGCGATCTGGTGTCGCCTGCTGATCTGACAGTGGGCGTGCTGGGCTTTGGCCTGATGGGACGCACCATTGCCGAGGCGGTGGCAAAGCTGGGCTTTCGCGTCATTGCCGCCAGCAACACCCCCCGCGATGGCACAGATGCGGTGCAGGTTTACTCCGGGCCGGATGCCTGCGTGGCGGTGGCGCGGCAGGCGGATTTCCTGATCAATATCCTGCCGCTGACCACGGCCACACGCGGCCTGATCAATGCCGATTTTATCGCCCGGATGAAGCCCGGTGCGGTGCTGATCCATCTGGGACGCGGGGAACATGTGATCGAGGAGGATCTGCTGGCCGCCCTGAACAGCGGCCATATCGGCGGGGCGTCACTGGATGTGTTCAGCAGCGAACCCCTGCCGCCGGAGCATCCGTTCTGGCGCCACCCCAAGGTTCTGGTCACCCCGCATGAGGCAAGCGTGCTGCCCGCCGCCGCCGTCGTCACATCGCTGCGCCAATCCCTGCAAGAGGCGCAGGCCGGTCTGCCGCTGAGTGCGGCTGTAGATCGCAGCAAGGGATATTGAAGCAAGAGGATACCCCATGGATACGATATTCGACACGCGGCAACTGGGCCATGCACCCGAGATCTATTTCAGGCGTGGCAAGGCGATGCCGCATCAGGAACAGCCGCTGCGCGCCATCCTGATCCGCGATATGCTGCTGGAGAACGGCTTTGCCATAGATGCGCCCCGCGATTTCGGGCTGGAGCCGATCATGGCGGTGCATGATCGCGATTACGTCACGTTCTTCCGCGATGCCTATGACAGGTTCCGCGCCAATGCCGATGCGGATGCGCTTGCAATCCCGACGATGCATCCCGGTGTGCGGCGCGGCAAATGCCCCACCGATATCCATGGCGCAATGGGCTGGTGGATGACCGATACCTCCACCCCGCTGACGCCGCAGACATGGGACGCGATCTATTGGTCCGCCCAGACCGCGATCGAGGCGGCAGAACGTGTGATCGCGGGGCAGCGCATGGTCTATGCCCTGTCGCGCCCGCCGGGGCATCACGCGATGCAGGCTGCCTCCAACGGGTTTTGCTTTTTCAACAATGCCTGCGTTGCCGCGCATCATCTGACCCGCCGCTGGAAAAAGGTCGCCCTGCTGGATATCGATGTGCATACCGGCAATGGCAGTCTGGATATCCTGTATGAACGCGGGGACATCTTTTTCTGTTCGATCCACCCTGATCCGGCCACCTACCCCACCTTCTTTCTGGGCCATGCCGATGAAACCGGTGCAGGCGCGGGCGCAGGCACCTGCATGAACCTGTTGCTCGAGCAAGGCTGCGGCGAAGACAGCGTGCTGGCCCGTCTGGAAGAGGGCTTGAGCGCGATCAGGGATTTCGGGGCCGAGGCGCTGGTTGTCTCGCTTGGCTTTGACATGGCGGCGGATGATCCGCTGGCGGCGGTCAAGGTTTATCCCGAAGGCTTTGCCGAAATGGCCCGCCGGATCACCGCCTTGGGCCTGCCCACTGTGCTGGTGCAGGAAGGCGGCTATCTGGGGCCATCCCTTGCGCTGAACGCCCGTTCTTTCCTCACCACCTGCCGCGACATGATCTGAGGGGCGGCGCGCGCGACACGGATAACAGATTGAGGCTTGACCCCATCCCCCTGGCAGCGGGATGGTGGGGTATGGCGTCAGATCTTGATTTACACCGTATTTCGGCCGACCCTGCCTCGCATAGTCGCGGCAGGCTGTCGAACTGGGGCATGTTGCGCACCTTTCACCATATCGCCGATCAAGGCAGCCTGACAGGTGCTGCGCGGGTGCTGGCGATCAGCCAGCCCTCTGTCAGCGCCGCGCTGCAACGGCTGGAGGATGTGCTGGGCCATCAACTGATCGAACGCGGCAGACGCCGCTTTGCGTTGACTGCGCATGGCCAGATCCTGTTTGCCGAAACGGGCCGGATGTTCCGCGCCGTGCAGCGCGCAGAAGAACGGCTGCGCGTGGAAGGCAGCAGCCTGACCGGACAGTTGCGGGTGCAGACCGTGACCGGCAATGGCAGTGACCTGTTTGACGAAGCGCTGCGCCTGATGCATCAGCGCCACCCCACGATTGCCTTTGACATCGATGTCGCCTCATCCCACCGGATCGTGCGCAATGTGGCCGAACAGATCGTGCCCTTCGGCGTTTGCCTGATGGTGCGCCCTGCCCCCGGATTGACCTGCAAGCTGATCCTGCGGTCTGAATACGGTATCTATTGCGGGCTGGAGCATCCGCTTTATGGGCGCGAGGATATCAGCCTGTCAGACCTGCGCGACGAGGGGTATGTCGGGTTTGCCTGCAGCTCGGAAGGGGACGCGCCAGAGCCGGTGATCACGCTGCGCAACAGCTATGGTCTGGGCAACAACCTGCGCGGCACCAGCCCGAACTTTGCCGAGGTGGTGCGGATGCTGGTTGCGGGATTGGGCATCAGCATTCTACCCGTCAGAACCGTGCAAACCCGCATCCGTGACGACCAGCTTTGGCGCTTTCCACTGGACGAGGTGCAGTTGAGCGCCGATCTCTATTTCGTCAGCAACCCCAAATCGCAGCATTCCGCTGTCGAACTGGCCTTTCTCAGCATCGTGGA
>JBLRWJ010000107.1:0-9211 GCA_047921315.1 Rhodobacterales bacterium
CGGGTTGACCAGACGTTGACCAAAGCATTCAAACGATCATGACGCAATGGGCGGGAAGCCGACTGTGACCTTGCGGCATTGCATCTGCAGAAACTTGTGGAAGCAGCCCTTTCTCATTTGTCCTGTGCCCGACGCGGGATTTCTGTTGCAGCGGAAAAAATGCTAACGCTGCACTATCTCACAAATCTGACCTACCCTATTCAGGCGCATTTCAAAATGGTGACTTGATTCAGTATTTGCGTCCTGTCTCTTAAGGTTAATCGCTGTAACGGCCGCAAACTTAGACTTCCGTCAAACGGCTCTCTAGCAACTCTCCACGTTTGCGAAGCAATGGGTAGCCGATCATAGCGAAAGAAGTATTCAATGATTTGAAAGCGCGTAGTAGTTCAAGATGGATTGCGCTTGTTTCTATCGATTCTGCCGTGCCTTGGCGTAGCCGCTCCAAATGGCGTGATTGCAGGTCGCGTGCAATATTGCGGATTTTTTCCTTTTCCTCGACCAATTCGCGAGCAAGGCCCACGTCCTCTGACATCAGGACCGTAATGCCCTGTTGAACATTACGAAGAACGATATCATGGAAATCTGACAACTCGCGCCAACCATCTGCGGAGAAATTCAGGTTCTCGAGTGACTTTCGACGCGCCAAATCGATGGCCTTGCGCGCGATCATATCCGCGCCAGCTTCAAGATTAATGGCAGTTGCGGACAATTCGAACGCGCGAGCGCTAATATCGTCCTGGGCCTCCCGGTTGCGCACCTTGGCAAGATACATGCGCACCTCCAGTGACCGGCGTTCCACACGGCCAAGTGCATCTTGCAGCTTCTGCGCAGAGACATCGTCAAAATGCTCGAACAAGGGCAGAACCTGCCGCATCATGGTTTCAATCCGGCTGCCCATATCCACCAGTTCGCGCACGGCACAGGCATAGGCGCGCGCAGGCTGGTCCTGCACTGCCGGATCAAGCGCACTGCGGTGCAGTTCAGCCACATCGGGATTCGGCGCGTCATGAACCAGCAGGGCTGTCATACGCGTAATCGGTCCCACCAGCGGCAGGCACACAACCAAAAGCGCGGCATTGAACAACAGGTGAAGATGCAGCGCCTGCGCACCTGCCTCGGCTCCCAGAATGTAAAACGGTATCTGCTCCCCGACAATGGCCCAAAGAAACAAACCCGCGCCCCCGCCTCGCAACACCAGATTGGCCCAGATCACCCTGCGCACAGCCGCATCGGATTTCAGCGTCAGCAAGAACGCAATCATGGCTCCGCCCAGATTGGCCCCCAGAACCATGGCGAAGGCCGCAACTGGTGGAAGTGCCCCTTGGGCGGCGAGCGTTGCGAATAACAGCACGGCCGCAACGCTGGAATGCACCAGCCATGCAAAAGCGGCCGCTAGGAAAAAGGCGCTGACGGGATCATTGGCTAGATACAGCATGACACCGCGTGCGCTTGAGCTATCCCCCAAAGGCAGGCTGGCCGTGCGGATCAGGTCCAGCGACAAAAACACCAGCGCAAGCCCGATCATGATGCGTCCGATCTGGCGCAAGCGTCTTCGCGAACTGCGCAGGAATATCAAAACCCCGCCCAGCAACAACACTGGCGTAACGCCTACCAGACGCGAATTCAGGATAAGCGCCACCACAGCCGACCCAAGATCGGCACCAAGCACAATGGCCATCGCCGCCATGCTGCCAATCGCACCTGCAGACACGAAACCTGCCATCAGCATTGCCACCGCCGTGGAGCTTTGCAGCAGCACAGCCGCTCCCGCCCCGCTGATGGCTGCGGCAAAGCGGTTTGACGTAGACCTGCGCAACCACAGGCGCAACTGCCCGCCAAAGGCACGTTCAAACCCCGTGCGCACCAGTCGCACAGCCCAGATCAGCAGCGCCGCCGCCCCGGCCATATTCAGAATAAAAAGTATGGGCGAGGTTTCCATGATGTCCCGCTGGATTAAGAAGTCCCTACCTCGATGGGCAAGGCACTAGAAGTCAAAGGGGCCGTCCCCCATGAAAAGCGGCTGCGCCGTCCAGCTTTCATTCGGTCCGGTGTCTAGAAGGGCGTATCCCGTAGGGCCGGTCAGAAACCCCACGCGCGCATTCGCACGTCTATCAAGTGCGAATGCACTGCAAAAGGACGGTGCGGTCACAACGCGATGTACGCCAATCCGGCCCAGATAAACCCCATGCACATGCCCCGCCACAAACAGGACCGACCCGCAATTCGCGGGGATGGCGGCTGCCAGATCTTCGGGGTTTTCCAGTCCGATATTATCCATGAATCGTATGCCTGTCCGCAGGGGCGGGTGGTGAAGGGCGACAACCGCCGCGCGCGCGCCTGCGCCATTCAGTGCAAGGGTCAGGAATTCCAGACTGTCCGGCTGCAACCGCCCTGCACCCTGCCCTTCGACCAGCGTATCAAGTCCGATCAGGCGGGTATCGGGCAGGTCCACGACCCAGTTAAGCATCCCTTCAGCGGGCATCCACGCCTGCACTCCGAAGGACGCGCGAAATGCGCCGCGGCTGTCATGGTTGCCCGGCACACCATAGACAGGCAGGCCAAGCCGCGCCAGTTCTTGCAACGCCAGATCATAGCTTGCCGCGCTGCCATCCTCACTGATGTCACCTGTCACCAGAACCCCGTCCAGCGGGCCGATGGCGGGCATCTGTGCGAGTATGCAGTCCACACCCGCGCGCAGAATCGCGCCGGTATCGAGGACGCCGGAACACAGAGTGCCAGGCGCCACGACATGCAAATCGGTCAGCTGTAGAAAACGCGCCATGCCCTATTTTATCCCCGCGCGCAGGAATGCCTGCACGAACTGGCGCTGGAACAGCAAAAACGCGATCAGCAATGGCGCAATCGACATGATTGTTGCGGCTGAGATTACCGAAATATTTACCCCGCTTTCGGGCGCACCAAACAGCGACAGCCCGACCGTCAGCGGCCGTGTGGTTTCGGAATTGGTGACGATCAGCGGCCATAGGAAGTTGTTCCAATGCGTGGACACCGACACCAGCGCATAGGCCAGATATGTCGGCTTGGCCGACGGGACATAGACGCGCCAGAGCACACCAAACCAGCTGCACCCTTCAATGCGCGCTGCCTCGTCCAGCTCCTTGGGCACGCTTTTGAACGCCTGCCGCATCAAGAAAATGCCGAAAGCACTGGCCCAATAGGGCGTGCCGATCCCGAAGACCGTATCGAACATACCCAGCCGCGACACCATGGCGTAATTTTCGACGATCAACACCTCTGGCAGGATGAAAAGCTGCAACAGCACAATGATGAAAAGCACATCACGCCCCGGAAACTGGAACTGTGCAAAGGCATAGCCTGCCAGCGTAGTCACCACCAACTGCCCGGCCAGAACCACACTGACCAGCAGGAATGTATTGAAGAAATAGCGCATCCACGGCGCACCGTCCCAGGCCGTGCGGAAGTTATCCAGCGTCCATGCGCCTGCAAGGTTGAAATTCACCGCATCCGATGTGGAATGGAACGCGGCCCAGACGGCAAAGAGCAGCGGTGCGATCCAGACGATGGCAAGGGTCCACGCCCCGAACGTGTCCAGTCCCATTGTCAGGCGGGGCCGGACGCTGCGCTTGGGCGCTGAGACATATAGCGGGGCTTGGCCGGATTTGAGTGCATCGCTCATTGGTAATGTGTCCTGCGGTCCAGAATGATAAACTTGATCGCGGCGGTAACGCCCAGCACCAGGAGCACCATCACGGTCAGCGCCGCCGCTTGCGGCCGGTCGAAGTAGGAAAACGCCAGTTCCCAGATGTAATACAGCACCAGTTTCGACGCATCCGATGGCCCGCCTTTGGTCAAGATGAACAAGTGATCAATCAGCTTCACGGAATTGATCAGGGCATTCACGGCCACGAAGATGGTTGTCGGCATCAAGAGCGGCAGAACAATCCGGCGGGTATAGGTACAACGACTGGCCCCTTCGATATCAGAAGCTTCTTTCAGGTCCGGCGGAATAGTTTGCAGCGCCGCCAGATAGAAGATCATGAAGAACCCGGCCTCTTTCCAGATGGTCACGATGATCACCGCCCAGAGCGCGGTTTCCGGACGCCCCAGCCAGTTGACCGAGCCGAACCCGAACAGCGCCCCGATCTGGTCCAGCACCCCAAGGCCCGGCGTGTAGAAAAACAGCCAGATATTTGCCGCCGCAATCATCGGCAGAATTGTCGGCGTGAAATAGGCGGTGCGCACGAAACCGCGCGCGGGAATCTTGGAGTTTGCCCATAGCGCCATGGCCAATGCGATGATGATCGACACAGGGATCGTCACGCCCGCATAGATCAGGTTGTTAACCACAACCTTGGAAAAGGTCGGATCGGCAAAGAGCATGTCATAATTGCCCACGCCCACAAATTCAGACGGGTTGCGCCGTGTTCCGCGCGAAAACAGGCTTGACCAGAAGGTCATCGCCGACGGGATGAACGCAAACAACGACAGCAGGATCAGTGCAGGCGAGAGCAGCATCCAGCCATACATGATGCGGCGGCGGCGCTCATATCTTGCAAGGTCATTCATGCTGTGACTCCAGACGAAAAACGCGCCCGCAGGGCACTTGCCAAAAAAGCGACAGGGGGCGCACTGCGCGCCCCCTGTCAGGGGAGGATTAGCGATAGGGGGTCAGAAGCCGGTCTGCGATGGCTTGCGCTTGCGCCAGAGCATCCGCAGGCGCGGCCGAACCTGTCAACGCGGACTGGATCGCAGTGTTCAGCGCATCGCGCACCCGTGCCCCTTCAAAGGTGGACAATTCCGCCACCGAATATTCCAGCTGGTCGCGTGCAACGATCGCGGGCGGGAAATCTTCGGCATAGGCGCGCAGGGCCTCGGTTTCATAGGCCGCGGGGCTGACACCCACATAGCCTGTGGCAATCGACCATTGCGCGGCACGTTCCGGATCGGTCAGGAACCGGATCAGCGTCAGCGCTGCGCGATAATCTTCATCGCTGGCCCCTTCAAACAGATAAAAATTGCCGCCACCTGTGGGGGAACCGGGACGGACTTTTTCGGGCAGCATCGCCACGCCGAAATCAAAACTGGCCTGATCGCGCACGGCGGTCAGGTTGCCAGTGGTGTGCCACATCATCGCGGTCTGACCTTCCAGAAACGCCTGACGCAATGTGCCCCATTCGACAGTGCCCGATGGCATGATGTCATGCTCTGCCGACAGCGAAACCCAGTATTCCAGCGCCTCTATCACGGCGGGGTCATCGAAATATGTCTCGGTGCCGTCACCGTTCATCAACTCCATCCCGTTCTGCGTGGCCAGTGCCTGAAACATCCAGTAGGGATAGCCGGTGGACGGGATCATGATGCCGTAAGGGCCGGTTTCGCGCAGCGCCAGCCCCATGCTGACCAACTCGTCCCAGTTGGCGGGCGGTGCTTCCGGATCAAGACCCGCAGCGGTGAACATGTCCTTGTTGTAATAGGCAACGATGGTCGATCGCTGGAATGGTACGCCCCATGTCTGACCGTCGATCTGGCCGTTTGCCATCAGGCCGGGATAGAAGCTGTTTAGCCATTCGCGGTCTTCTTCGGTTTCGAGCACCTGATCGAAGGGAATGATCATCTCCTGTTCGATCAGATCCAGCGCATCGATGGAGAACAACACTGACAGCTGGGCCGAGTCGCCGGATGAAATCGCCGACAGAACCCGCACGCGGGTGTCATCATAATTACCCGCATAGATGGAATTGACACGAATATCGGGATGCGCCTCGTGGAATTCGGCAATCAGCCCGTCCACCACCTGCGTCAGCGCACCGCCGACAGCAATAGGGTAATACATGGTCAGTTCGGTTTGTGCGCTGGCAGGCAGCGCGCTCAATGCTGTGGCACCGGCCAGCAGCGTGGCAGTCAGGCTATGGCGTGTCATGGTAGTTCCTCCCTTGGGTTTACTGTATCGTCGCCGCATAGCGCGGTTATGATGCGGGTCTAACGCGGCAGTCTGTAGCCCGTGTTCCTGTCAAACGCGTGAAGGTTCGACAGATCAAACGTCAGACCGGCCGCCTCCCCGACCGATCTGCGCACTTCGCCCGGCAGGCGCACGGTCAAACCACTTGTGCCAGGAACCTCGAAACTCAGGAATGTTTCCGACCCCATATATTCGCAATGGGTAATCACCGCCTGCAACAGACCCTCGCCCGCCTGCGTCAGGTCCAGATGCTCCGGCCGGACGCCATATACCGCATCCAGCCCGGCGCTGGCCAGGCCGGCTGGCAGAAGGGCGGCGTCCATGAAGGCCATGGGCGGACTGCCGACAAAGCCCGCGACGAAGGTGCTGGCGGGGGTTTCATACAGGTCAACCGGTTTGCCCGCTTGCTCGATCCGGCCTTCCTTCATCAGCACGACCATGTCGGCCATGCTCATAGCTTCAGTCTGGTCATGGGTCACGTAGATCACTGTCATCCCCAGATCACGCTGAAGCTTCTTGATGTCGCGCCGCACCGAATGGCGCAGTTTCGCGTCCAGATTGGACAGAGGTTCATCCATCAGACACAGCGGATGGCCCGCAACAATGGTCCGCGCCAGTGCAACCCGCTGGCGCTGCCCGCCCGAAATCTGACCGGGCTTGCGCTTTTCCAATCCGGTCAGGCCGGTCATTTCCAGCGCATGTGCCAGTTTCTCACGCTGCTCGGCGCGCGGCACACGACGCACCTTCAGTCCGAACAGCACATTCTCGGCCACATCAAGATGCGGAAACAGCGCATAGGACTGAAACACCATCGACAAGCCGCGTTCTGCGGCAGGGCTAGCGGTCACATCGCGCCCGCCGATGATAATTCTGCCGCTGTCGGGCACCTCCAGCCCCGCCAGCAGGCGCAGCGTAGTCGACTTGCCGCAACCCGACGGACCCAGCAACGCCACAAAAGACCCTCGCGGGATGGTCAGCGAAATATCTTCGACCCCAAGCTGGCCATTCCAGCGCTTCTCAACGCTTTCGACATGAACGAAAGGGTCAGTCATTGCATCTCTCTTTCTTCTGAAAACACGATCCGGCCCCCAAGTTTTTCAATCAGCGGCGCGAAAGTTGCGGCGGGCGGGCGGTCGCAGATCACATGGTCCACGTCGGTGATGGCGCAGCCGATGGACGGCGCATGGCGCCCGAATTTGCTGTGGTCGATCACCAAAACCGATGTTTGTGCATTCTGGCGCATCCGTTCCGATGCGCGCACCTCGGCCTGATGGAATTCCGACAGGCCGCCGTCGATATCCACGCCAGCGGTGCCGAAAATCGCATATTCGGCGCGATAACGACCAAAGAAGGACACCACTTCTTCGCCGATGAAATCGCGGTCCGGCAGGCGCAGTTCTCCGCCCGGCAGGATAATCCTGTTCGAGACTTCCTCGCTCAGGGCCATTGCTGCACTCAGGTTATTCGTGATGACGGTCAGTTCACGGCGGCGATGCAAGGCGCGCGCCACACTCAACGCGGTCGATCCGATGGACAAAAACAGCGTTGCCCCATCAGGAATCATACCAGCGGCCACTTCGGCAATGGCGCGCTTGCCCACCAGGTTGGTGCCCGCGCGCTGGTCAAACGGCGTGTTTAGCCGATCTTTGGCCAGTTCAACGCGCCCATGGACGCGGCGCATGGTGCCATTGTCACACAGCGCGTCCAGATCGCGACGGATGGTCTGCATCGACACGCCCAGCATATCGGCCAGCGCGCCCACGCTGATACCCCCGCGCTCCTGCACCATCTGCTGAATAAGGTCGCATCGTCTGATCTTCTTTGACGCCATGATATACCTGTTGTTTTGTTGCCAACATTTCACGCAAAAAGCAACAAAGCAACAAAATTTAGCGCGGGACCATGCAAAAACTTCATTGTCCCACTCAATGATCTGTCATTTTCTAAGGATTTCAGACCCATCCAGTCGCAAACGCAGCACAGGCGCGACCCATTTTTGTCATTTTGTCGCTTTTTCTTTCCATCCTCGGATAGAACCGCTATGACGCAAGGAACCGGCGACCCAAGAAGGCACATCGCGCGCATGAATAATGTATCAGGCATTTTTGACCGTTATGAGACGATCCGCCACCGGATGCCCCAAGCCCGGTTTGGCACCACTAGTGGCAAGCTGGACTCGTTGATGGATATCGCTCAGGATGCCGATGCGTTCGTCTTTGACGCCTATGGCGTTCTGAATATTGGCGAAACGCCCATTTCAGGCGCGGCGCAGCGGCTGGACCAGTTGCGCGCGACAGGCAAGGCCATTCGCATTTTGTCGAATGCCGCAAGCTACAGCCACACCGCCGCCGTTGAGAAATTTGCCAAATTGGGCATAAACGTAACCTCCGAGGAGATCGTCACCAGCCGTGACGCTGCTATTTCCGGGCTTGGCTCCGGACTTTGGGGGTGCATTACCGCCCCGCAAGACGACCTAGCCGATATTGATGCCGAGATTTGCAGACTTGATAGAAACCCGCAGGATTTTGACCGCGTCGATAGCTTCCTGTTTCTTTCATCAGCGGTGTGGACAGACGAGCATCAAGACATGCTGGCACGCAGCCTGCGCATCCGGCCACGGCCGGTAATTGTTGCGAATGCCGACCTCGTTGCCCCGCGCGAGGGTGGCTTCACTCTTGAGCCGGGCCATTACGCGCATCTACTGGCGGACGAGGGTCTTGGACAGATGACCTTTTTTGGCAAACCCTTTCCACAGGTCCACCAGATGATTGAGGCCACCTTGCCAGACACCCCACGCGACCGGATTGTCATGTGCGGGGACACGCTTCATACGGACATTCTTGGCGCTGCGGCGCGCGGCTGGCGCACTGTTCTGGTCACCCGTGACGGCCTTTTTGCAGGTGAGGATACCGAAGGCTATCGCCGCCGTAGTGCGATTGTCCCAGACTGGCAGACTGGCAGAATATAAGTTCGTGAGGGTGGTTTTTTCCGGATGTTAGCTCTGGCTCCGCATTCGAGTGCCCCGGACGACCGGTCCGTGATCTCCGACGTCACAGGGTGATTGATGGCGACACCACAATCTCTTTCGCAACACGGATGATAAGTTTTCTATCCCAAATCTGGATCAGCCAAAATGTCGGAACGAAGAACCAGTCATCGAGAGGCCGAACGACCGCTTCAGTGGATGCCCCTGAGATCGCTCGCCCGTCGGGAAAGGGCCGATCGCGCACCAGCAAGCCTCGAGACACAACGCCCGGCGCACAAAACATG
>JBLRWJ010000108.1:0-9195 GCA_047921315.1 Rhodobacterales bacterium
CTGGCGCATCGGCGGGACGACCACATGGACAGATATCATCCGCGCCGATCTGCCGCCCGCCTTTGACGGGCTGAAAGCTGCCGCATGCGAGGTCGGATCAATCCAGATCCAGAATGCCGGCACTATCGCGGGCAACCTGTGCAACGCCTCGCCCGCCGCAGATGGCGTGCCGCCTTTGCTGGCTTTGGGCGCGCTGGTCGAACTGGCCTCGCAGCAGGGTAGCCGGCGCATGCCGCTGGATGTTTTCCTCAAAGGTCCGCGCCAGACCGCCCGCATGCCGGGCGAGGTGCTGACCGCGATCCTGATCCCCGATCAGCCGCAGGGCGCGCAGGGCGCGTTCCTCAAGCTGGGCGCGCGGCAGTATCTGGTGATCTCTATCGCGATGGTCGCCGTTGTGGTCACGATGGATCAGGGGCTGATCACGCAGGCGGCTGTTGCTGTCGGCTCTTGCTCGGCCACAGCGCAACGCCTGCCCGCGCTGGAGGCGGATCTGGTTGGCCAAAGCTGCGATGCCGTGCTGGGGGCTGGAGCCGCCCTGATCACCCAGGCGCATCTGGCCCCGCTCAGCCCTATCACCGACATGCGCGCCAGCGCCGGCTACAGGACAGAGGCGGTGGCCACCCTGACAGCCCGCGCCCTGAAGGCCGCGATCACGGGCGGGGAGGTGGCGCATGGATAAGGCAATCGCACCGGAACTGACCGCCTTTCGCCTGAATGGCCGTATCGTCGAAATCACGCCTGCGCCGGGCGAACGGCTATCGCTTGCCCTGCGCGAACGCTTGGGCGCGCTGGATGTCAAAATCGGCTGCAATGCGGGGGATTGCGGCGCCTGCACCGTCATCGTCAATGGTGCGCCCGTCTGCGCCTGCCTGATGCCCGCGCAACAGGCCGCAGGCGCGCAGGTGGAAACGCTGGCGGGGCTGGTCGCCTCAGACCCGCATGCGCAGGCGCTTGTCACCAGCTTTCAGGCGCATCAGGCCGCGCAATGCGGGATCTGCACGCCCGGTATGATGGTGTCCGCCGTGGCGCTGCTGCGTGACCAGCCCCGCCCCGATGCGACGCAGGTGCAGGATGCGCTAGGCGGTGTGCTATGCCGCTGCACCGGCTATCGCAAGATCATTGACGCGGTGGTGGAGGCTGGCGCGGCGCGCGCCCCCGCCGCTGATCCCGCAGCCGCCCCCTCTGGCGATATCGGCACCGCGCTGCACCGCCTTGACGGCTTGCCCAAGGTGACAGGAACCGAAGCCTTTGGCGATGATGTCGCCCCCGCAGGCGCGCTGGTGCTGCGCGTGATCCGCGCGCCGCATGCCCATGCCGGTTTCACCCTTGGCGATCTGGAGGGCTACTGCCGCGCCCATCCCGGTCTTCACGCGGTCCTGACTGCCGCCGATATCCCCGGCCTCAATGCCTTTGGCGTTATTCCCGGCTTTATCGACCAGCCGGTCTTTGCTGTGGATCACGTGCGCTTTCGGGGGGAGGCGGTGGCCGCCCTTGTTGGCGATGCCGCCACCATGGCACAGCTAGATCTTGAGGCCTTCCCCGTCACATGGCAGCCGCGCCCCGCCCTGATGGAGATGGCTGATGCGCTGGCCACTGATGCCCCGCAACTGCACCAAAACCGCGCCCAAAACATCATGTGCGGTGGCCATGTGTCTTGCGGCGATGCCGACAGCGCCCTGGCCCGCGCCGCCCAGACCGTGACGGGGCAGTTCACCACCGCCTTTGTCGAACACGCCTATATCGAGCCTGAGGCCGGTTTCGCCGAGATGGAGGGGGACCGCGTCGTGATCCACGCCTGCACCCAAGCGCCTGTGATGGACCAAGAGGCGCTGATGCCCATCCTTGCCCTGCCGCGCGAGCGCATCCGCATTGTGCCCACCGCCGTAGGGGGCGGGTTCGGGTCCAAAATCGACATATCCTTGCAACCCTTTCTTGCGCTGGCCGCGATGAAAACAGGCCGCGCCGTGCGCATGACCTATGACCGCGTGGAAACCATGCAATCCACCACCAAACGCCACCCCGCGCAGATCACCATGCAGATCGGGGCGGACAGCACGGGGCGCATCTGCGGCATGACCTTTGAGGGGGATTTCAACACCGGCGCCTATGCCTCATGGGGGCCGACCGTGGCCAACCGTGTGCCGGTCCATGCCTCCGGTCCCTACCGCGTGGCCGATTACCGCGCCACCTCGCGCGCGATCCACACCCATTGCGTGCCTGCGGGCGCGTTTCGCGGCTTTGGTGTGCCGCAATCGGCCATCGCACAGGAAAGCCTGTTCGATGATCTGGCGAACGCGCTGGGGATGGATGCGCTGGAGTTTCGCGTGCTGAACGCGCTGGAGGATGGCGTGCCAACGGTCTGCGGGCAGGTTTTTGCCACGGGCGTTGGCATCAAACCCTGTCTGGAGGCATTGCGCCCCGCATGGAAGAAGGCCAAGGCCGATTGCGCCGCTTTCAACGCGGCCAACAGCACCCATAGGCGCGGCGTCGGGCTGGCGGCGGGCTGGTATGGCTGCGGTAATACCTCCATGCCCAACCCTTCGACCATCCGCGCAGGTCTGCGCGCCGATGGTGCTGTGGTCCTGCATCAAGGGGCGATGGATATCGGCCAAGGGTCCAACACCGTGATCCCGCAGATCTTCGCCCGCGCCTTGGGCGTTCCGGTGCAGGACATCGCCCTGATCGGCCCCGATACGGACCTGACGCCGGATGCGGGCAAAACCTCGGCCAGCCGCCAGACCTTTGTGACTGGCAATGCCGCCAGACTGGCGGGCGAGGCTTTGCGCGCCGCGATTCTGTCGCAGGTCAATGCCAGCGCAGAGGCCGTGATCACCCTGTCGCAGGGCGCTGTCACCGTCAGCGATGGCGCGCAACGCTTCACGCTTGATCTGGCGCGCCTGACCCCCAATGCGGCGGGCTATGTGCTGGAGGCGGTGGAAACCTATGATCCGCCCACCAAACCGCTGGATGCGAACGGGCAGGGCGAACCCTATGCGCAATACGGCTATGCCGCGCATCTGGTCATGGTAGAGGTGGATACCGCGCTTGGCCGCGTCCGCCCTTTGCATTTTGTCGCGGCACATGATGTGGGTCAGGCGATCAACCCGCTGCTGGTGGAGGGGCAGGTGCATGGCGGCATCGCCCAAGGCATGGGCATGGCCCTGATGGAGGAATATATCCCCCATCGCACCGAAAACCTGCATGACTACCTGATTCCCACCATCGGGGACGTGCCCCCCATCGACACGCTGATCATCGAAGTGCCCGATTCCCATGGGCCATATGGGGCCAAAGGTCTGGGCGAGCATGTGCTGATCCCCACCGCCCCTGCGATCCTGAACGCGATCAAACACGCCACCGGCGTGCGGATCACCCAAGTGCCCGCCACCCCCGCGCGTGTGCGCGCCGCCCTCAAGGAGGCCGGAGATGCCTGACGACAACGCTCCCCAGACAGCAGAGAAAATCCGCTGCGATGCCTGCCCCGTCATGTGCTATATCGCCGATGGCAAGGCAGGCGCCTGCGACCGTTATGCCAATCACGGCGGCGAACTGGTGCGGCTTGATCCGCTCACCGTCATTCAGGGCGGCGCGCAGGCCGTGGCCTTCCTTGACCAAGGCGATAATGCGCAGGACTGGGACGGTGACGTGATCCAGGGCAACCGCACCTTTGTGACCGCCGTGGGTGCTGGCA
Organism: Rhodobacterales bacterium; assembly: GCA_047921315.1. Lineage (GTDB taxonomy): Bacteria > Pseudomonadota > Alphaproteobacteria > Rhodobacterales > Rhodobacteraceae > Seohaeicola. The sequence goes on from JBLRWJ010000108.1 coordinate 3,692, forward strand.
CCACCTATCCGGATTACAAGCCTGCGCCTTTCATCGTGTCCCAGCAGGTTGACGGCGTGGATATGGTCACTGTCGTGACCGAAGGCATCTTCAGCTATTGCGGTGTGAAGGTCAAAATTGACACAGACCGCCATATCGGACCCGAGCGCGCCATTGTGCGGGTCGATGGAGAGGCGATCGGCCATGTGATGACCGCCGAATACGGATCGAAAATGCTGTCGCTGGGCGGGGTCGAACATCTGACAGGTGGCTCCAAGAAAGAGGGCCGCGTGACCTGTGATGCCCTGATGCGCCTGTGCAACCGCGACGCTGTTACGATGCAGATCGACGATGGCGTGTCCATCGTGGTGCAGGCAGGCCATGCGCCCATCATCAATGGCACGCCGGAAAAACTGATGCGCGTGGGCTGCGGCTCGGCCACGATCGGGATGTTCGCCAAGCAATGGCACGGCCATGTCGATGAGGTGGTCGTCGTCGATGACCATATCACTGGCGTGCTCAGCGAACATGAGGCGGGCAAGGGCCTTGATATGCGCCCCTCGGGTATCAAGGTGAAGGGGCGCAAATCCACGCCGGGGCGCTATTTTCAGGTGGCAGAGCCCGGCATAGGCTGGGGCGGCACCGATGTGCAAGACCCGTTGACCATCCTCAAACCTGCCGATCCGAAACTGGCATGGCCCGGCCTGCGCCTTCTGATGATCTCGACCACGGGCGAGCAATGGGCCTATTATGTGCTGGACGATGACCTGATCCCGCAACCCGCCAAGATCACGCCCGCCCTGCTGGCCACGGCGGAACGCATCGCAGAGAATTGCGAACCCTCGCTTTGTTCGGTGCTGTTCATGGGCGGCGCGGGCGGCAGCCTGCGCGCGGGTGTGACGGAAAATCCGGTGCGGCTGACGCGCTCGGTCAAGGACGCGCTGACCTATGTGTCCTGCGGCGGCGCCGAGGCCTATGTCTGGCCCGGTGGCGGCATCACCGTGATGGCCGATGTCATGGATATGCCGACCAATTCTTTCGGCTATGTCCCCACGCCCGCGCTGGTTGCCCCTATCGAATTTACCCTGCGGCTGGCGGATTACGCGGCCTTGGGCGGCCATGTCGACCATATCCGCCCCGTCGAGGGCGTGCTGACCCCCGCGATCCGCAAGGTGTTGCCCAATATCAGCCAGCCTGATCCGCATGATCCGCAAAACTACCGCTGGCGGCCTGACCGGAAAGGACGGCGCTGATGGGGCCTCAAGCCAGCCTGCTGCCGGATGGCCGCCTGCATCTGCATCACGGCCCTATCGACCTGATCATCATGGCCGAGGAGCGTAGCGAGGAGGCGCGCCGCATCGCCTATCGCGCCGCGCGCGACCGTTTTGCCACCGTGCTGGATGAACTGGTCGCGGAACTGCCACTGCTGCGCCAACCCTTGGGCACAGACCCGCAAGGCACCATCGCCCGCCGGATGTACCGCGCCTGCACGGCTGTGGCGCAGGGCGGTTTCATCACGCCCATGGCTGCCGTGGCCGGATCGGTTGCGGATACCGTGCTGGCCGCGATGCGGGCCGCCACGCCCTTGCGGCGCGCCTATGTCAATAACGGCGGCGATATCGCGCTGTATCTGGCTGAGGGCCAAAGCACCCGCGCCGCCATTGCAGGGATGGATGGGCAGCGCCATGGGCAGATCACGCTCTGCGCCGCAGACCGGATCGGCGGGATCGCCACCTCGGGGCAGGGCGGGCGCAGCCTGTCGCTTGGCATTGCCACATCGGTCACGGTGCTTGCCAGCTGCGCCGCACAGGCCGATGCCGCCGCCACGCTGATCGCCAATGCGGTCGATCTGCCCGGTCATCCCGCCATCACACGCCGCCCCGCGCGGCAGGTGTTCCCCGATAGCGATCTTGGCGCGCGGCTTGTTGTCACTCACGTCGCGCCACTGTCGCCGCCGGATATCGCGCTGGCCCTGTCACGCGGCACGGCACGCGCCCGCGCCTTGCAAGCCACCGGCGCCATTGCCGCCGCCGCGCTGGTGCTGCAAGGTCACGTTGTCACATTCGGACAATTCCCAAGGGCCACGGCCCCCCAAGACAGGAGCCTGCATCATGCCTGAGGTCACAATCCGCAAGATCATGAACATCACCGAGGAGGTCTTTCACGAAGGCGGCCCCCGCGCCAACACGCCCCTGCGCCGCGCGGCGGTGATCGCGGTGATCCGCAATCCCTATGCGGGGGCCTATGTCGAGGATATCCAGCCCTTTATGGAAGACCTCAAGCCGCTGGGCCTGATGATGGCCAACCGTCTGGTTGATCTGCTGGGCGGTGATCCCAAACTGGTCGAAGGCTATGGCAAGGGCGCTATCGTCGGTGCGGCGGGTGAATTGGAGCATGGCGCGCTGTGGCATGCGCCGGGCGGCTATGCGATGCGCGAGGTGCTGGGCGATGCGATGGCGATTGTGCCTTCCACCAAAAAGGTGGGCGGTGTCGGCGCGCGGCTGGATGTGCCGGTCACGCATATCAACGCCTCTTACGTGCGCAGCCATTTCGATGCGATGGAGCTTGGCCTCAATGATGCGCCGCGCGCGGATGAACTGGCGCTGATGCTGGTGATGACCACGGGCGCGCGCGTGCATAACCGTGCAGGCGGGTTGGCGGCGGACAAGATCACCGGAAAGGACGGGTTGAGATGAGCGCGGATATTCGCAAAATTTCCGTCTGGGTCGAGGAAACGCACACGGAAATGGGCCAGCCTATCGCGCCGCCCACCCGCAGTCTGCCTTGACCCTTGCAGTCTGCCTTGGCCCTTATGGTGCTCTCCTGATGCATGGGCCGGTGACCATGGGCTGATGACAATACCATGCATCGGTCATTCAAAGGCAGCGAGGTGGCCGGACTATTTGCGTGTATCAATGTCCTTTGCCATGTGCGACAAGTAGGAACGTCAAAGGGCAGTAAACCTGTCCAGTGTTCTGGCGCGGCAGTTCCAGATGCCCGTTTTCTACTGAAAAAACGAATTTCTACCGTAAAAACGAATTGTGGTCATTGGTTTTGCAACTTGCAGGGAACCAAACTTGCCTGCTTTTCGTTCATCCTTTCCATTCAATGCGCAAGCGCAAGGAACCAAAATGGCACTCGAAAATCTGTTTATTATCCTTCTGGTGGGCGCAATTGCTGGCTGGCTGGCGGGTAAGATCGTCAAGGGATACGGCTACGGGCTGCTTGGAAACATCGTGGTCGGCATTGCCGGGGCGTTTGTGGCTGGCCTTATTTTTCCACAACTGGGCCTGAGCATCGGCACCGGTATCGCGGCGGCGATCATCCATGCCACGGTCGGTGCTGTGATCTTGCTGTTTTTGATCCGTTTGGTCAAACGCGCCTGATCCCCGCCACCGCGTGCATGTTTTGTCAAACCACAGGAAAGGCCACCATGAACCGTAACACATTGTATTTGCTTGTTGGGCTGCTGGCCGTTGGTCTCGCTGTCATGGGCTATATGTACTATCAGGAAAGCCAAAGCGGGGTGCGGATCAATATCGGCGATCAAGGTATTTCGATCGAGGGAAACTAGCGCCTATCGCGTTCAATGGAATTCACCCCGCAGAATGAAGGCGTTGATCTTGGAAAATGCGGCATCATTCTGCAAGGTGAATGCGCGCGTCCGATCAGGCGCGAGACGCTCCAGCCCCTGCAGATCAGGGTCAACCGCGCAGCGCCACCAGTTGCGGTTTGGCGCGCAGCTTTGATTGCTTGTAACTGGCCATCAGATCATTGAACTTGCCGCCCTGCACCGCAATGTGATCACGCAAAACGGCCTCGGCGGTGGCGCTGTCACCACCCTCGAGGGCGGTCAGAATCTGGCGATGCTCGTCCAGTGACTGGTCCAGCCGCCCCCTGACCCGCAATTGCATCCGCCGGAAGGGCTGCAACCGCCGATGCAACCGCTGCGCCTCGGCGGCCAGAAACTCGTTGCCGGAGGCGGTATAGATCAAATGGTGAAACCGCTCATTCTCGCGGTAATACCCATCGCTGTCGCCGGCATGCGCCGCCGCTTCGCAGGCATCGACGGTGGCGCGGATCGCCACCAGCACATCAGGTGTGACACGCCGCGCCGCCAGTTTGCCGCAAAAGGCCTCAAGCTCGGCCATGACCTCGAACATCTCGATCATCTCGTGGAAGGCAGGGTGGCGCACAAAGGCCCCGCGGCGCGGCAGCAACTCGACCAGACCTGACGCCGCCAACATCTGAAACGCCTCGCGCAGGGGCGTGCGCGATACATTGAAACGCTCGGCCAGACGGATTTCATCCAGACGCTCACCATCAGCAAAATCGCCGGTGATGATCATCTGTTCCAGCGCTTCGCGCACATGATCGGCCATACGGGTGTTCATGTATGCCATGATATGCAGGCCGGTGATATTCGGCAATCAAATTCTTGTATACAAAAAGTTTGACATGGAATGCAAAGCCGCGCAGGATCAGCCGGATTGCGGGAGGGAGCCCGCAGCGCATCTATCTGGGAGGATAACATGTCTATCAGAACTTTCGCCGCAACAGCGGCCCTTGCGGTATGCGGCATGGGGCTGTCTGCCGCCAATGCCACCGAACTGCGCCTGTCGCACCAATGGTCCACGGGCGATGTGCGGCACAAGGTTGCGGAAATGATTGCCACCGATGTGGCGGCTGCGGGTGTTGATCTGGATATCCGGATTTTCCCGTCTGAATCGCTGCTCAAAGCGCGCGAGCAATATAACCCGCTATCCCGCGGGCAGATCGATATGATCGTCTATCCGCTGTCCTATTCCGGTGGCCAGCGCGGCGAATACAACCTGACCCTGATGCCCGGTCTGGTGAAGAACCACGACCATGCGGCGCGGCTGAATGAAAGCCCCTTCATGGCAGAGATCGAGGGCATTCTGGCCGAAGATGACATCATGGTGCTGGTGCATGGCTATCTGGCGGGCGGGTTTGCCAGTGTCGGTGATTGCATCACACGGCCAGAGCATGTGAACGGCCTGAGCACCCGCGCGGCGGGCAAATCGTTCGAGGAAATGCTGGCGGCTGCCGGCGCCTCCATCTCGTCCATGGCGTCATCCGAGATTTATAACGCGATGCAGACGGGCGTTTTGCAGGCGGTTAACACCTCGTCCTCGTCTTTTGCATCGTTCCGTCTGCAAGAGCAGGTGAAATGCTATACTCCGGCGGGCGATGTGGCGCTTTGGTTCATGTATCAGCCTGTTTTGATGAACAAATCCACATTTGACGGCCTGTCGGACGCGCAGAAAGAGGCGTTGACGACAGCCGCCGCAAAGGCCGAAGCGTGGTATCTGGCCGAAGCCAAGGCCGAGGATGCAGCCTCGGTTGAGGTGTTCAAGGCGGCCGGAGTCGAGATTGCGGAAATGACGCAGGATGACTTCAACGCATGGCTCGAACTGGCCAAGCAAAGCTCTTACAAGGCTTTCGCGGACAGTGTTCCCAATGGTCAGGCGCTGCTGGATATGGCCCTCTCGGTCGAGTGATGC
>JBLRWJ010000109.1:0-8951 GCA_047921315.1 Rhodobacterales bacterium
TGCGGCATCAGAACGGACCTCTTGCAAGGATGGCGGTTTCGCTGAGGCCTTTGACATCAGGCGCATCCTGCGCGCAACCCCCCCGGATCAGATCAAAGCCCTGCGGCGTGGCCACAAGTGTCGCATCCGCCGCCGCCGGATGCGCGCAGCCCTTGGCGCAACCCGACACATGCAGCAAACGCCCTTGCGGCACCAAAGGCGCCAAGCGGCGCGCCAGATCCCGCACAGGGCCATGCCCCTGCAGACAGCCCGGCGCGCCCGTGCAGGCCACAACGCGGCGCAGCGGATCCTCGGGGGTGACGATCAGCCCCTCCAGATCAGGCATCTGCGCCAGCCCTTCCACCAGCAGCATCCGCCACGGCGTTACCCGCAGATCGCCCAAGCCGGCCAGTGCCGCCAAGGTTTCCGCCTGCATCTGGCCAAAGGCAAAGCCCACCAGCGCCCCTTGCGCCACCAGCCCCGGACCGGGGGCCGCCACCGCCTTGGCAGGGGGCACCGCGCCTGCCAGATCACCCAAAGGCCGCACACCGCGCCGGATCAGCGTGGCCATGCGCCCGCGCCCGTCTGTCACACCGCCCGCCTCCACGAACCATTGCGCCAAAGCCACCGCCCTTGCCGGCGCTTCGGCATCGGACAGGCGCGCGCCCAGACAGGCCCCATCGCAGCGCAGGATCAGCCCGCCATCCGCGGCCCGCTCCAGCCGGATATCGGCGGCAATATCCTGCATCACGGGCGCGGCGCCGGTATCAATGGCAAAGCCGAACTTGCCCGGCAGATCCGGCGCATCGGCCAACGCCTCACCCAGCTTTGCCGCCAGATCATCGGTGCTGTTATCGGCAAAAGGTGTCACCAGCACATTGCGCCGCGCCTCGGCCTGCGCATCCGCATCGATCAGGCCCAGCCCGCGCAGATCACCGATCAAGGCGGGATGCGTGGCCTCGGTCACGCCGCGCAACTGCACATTGCCGCGCGCGGACAGATCAATCAACCCGTTGCCATGCGCCTGCGCGCCCCGTGCGATCCCCGCTGCCTGCGCCGCCGTCAGCCGCCCGCCAAGGGGGCGCAGGCGCACCACCAGCCCATCGCCCGACATCATCGGGCGCAGCGCACCGGGGCACCAGCCCATCACGGCAAAATCCGGCGCGGCGCTCATACGCCTGCTTCCAGCGTGGCGGCGATGGAATTGCGCCGCGTCACCCATAACCCCGCATCGCGCAGGCGCTGGAACATATCGCGCAACGCCGCCAGCGCGGCAGGGTTTTCGCGTGCCATGAAATCCACCAGATCGGCGCGCCCAAGGGTGGCCTCGTGATAGGCGTCAAACAGATGCGGCGGCACCACACCGGCCAGATGCGCGAAAGCGGCCATGTTTTCCAGCGTTGCGGTAATCTCGGCCGCACCCCTGAAACCATGCGCCATCATGCCATCCGCCCAAGCGGGGTTACTGGCCCGCGCCCGCACCACGCGGGCGATCTCTTCGGTCAGGCCGCGCGCGCGGGGGCGATCGGGCTGGGTGGCATCCAGATGGTAAAGCGCAGGCTTTGCCGCCCCGATCCGCGCCATGGCCGCAGCAAAGCCCGCCTCATGCGCGGCATAATCGCCCGCCAGCAGCAGATCGCTTTCCGGTAGATCCTGCGCATGCACGAAACTGTCCGCCCCGTGCAACCGTGCCTCCAGCCCCGCGCGGTCATCACGCGATTGCCCGTCTGCCCCGATGGCCCAGCTTGAGGCGGCAAGCCATGCCTCACCCGCCGATGCGCGCGCCGCATCGGTGAAATCATCCATCGCAGCGCCCATGCCCAGCCCGTATTGGCCGGGCTTGGGGCCAAACACGCGGGCAGCTTTGGCGCGGTAAGGGTTGAAATCATCCGCCTCGTCGCGGTCGGCCAAGGCCGCTGCCCCCGTTTCAAACAAGGTCGCCAGCCCCGGAAACACATCGCGGAACAGGCCAGAGACCCGCAAGGTCACGTCAATGCGCGGGCGGTCCAGCAGCGCCAGCGGCACCACCTGCACGCCGGACACCCGCGCCGATCCGTCATCCCAGACCGGGGCCAGCCCCGCCAGATGCAGCGCCATGGCAAATTCCTCGCCCGCTGTGCGCATCGTGGCGCTGCCCCACAGGTCAATCACCAGGCCGCGCGGCCAGTCACCGTGGTCCTGCAAATGCTTGCGCAACACCTCTTCGGCCAGCTTGATGCCTTGCGCATGGGCCGCGCGCGAGGGCACGGCACGCGGATCAACCGCATAAAGATTGCGCCCCGTCGGCAACACATCCGAGCGCCCCCTTGCAGGCGATCCCGATGGCCCCGCCGCTACACGTTTGCCTGATAGCGCACGGATCAGCCCGTCACGTTCCGCATCACCGCAGGCCCCACGGCCCAGAATATGCAGCCCCTCGCCATATTGGCTTTCCTTGATGTCGCAGACAAAACGGTCCAGCCGCGTCAGCGCCTCGGCGGGGCTGGCACCCTCATGCAGGCCCAGATCAGCCTCCACGCCCGAGGCCCGCGCCTCGCCCAGAATATCCCCGATCAGCCGGTCACGGCGCGCGGGGTCCAGCCCGTCAGCGGTGGAAAACTCGTCCAGCAGCCGCTCCAACCGCTGCATCCCCGCCGGAATTTCGGCCTGCACCAAGGGCGGCGGCAGATGGCCCAGCGTCAGCGCGCCGATCCGGCGTTTGGCCTGCGCCGCCTCTCCGGGGTCATTCACGATGAACGGATAGATCACCGGCAGCGTGCCAATCAGCACCTCGGGCCAGCACGCGTCTGACAAAGCCACGGATTTGCCCGGCAGCCATTCCAGCGTGCCATGCGCGCCCATATGGATCAGCGCATGCGGGGCCTGTGCGCGCAACCACAGGTAAAACGCGACATAGCCATGGCGCGGCACCCGCGCCAGATCATGGTAATCGCCATCGCGTGTCACCACATCGCCGCGTTCGGGTTGCAGCGCGATCAGCGCCTTGCCACGCTGCAAGGCCGCAAAGCGGAACACGCCGCCATTGCATGCCGGATCATCGGCAGGATCACCCCAAGCCGCCTGCAGATCATCACGCAAGGCTTGCGGCACCCCCTCCAACGCGGCCAGATAATCGGCCAAGGGCCAGTCCAGCCGCGCCTGCATCAGCGCCGCACCCAAGCCATCGCCTGCGGCCAGGTCATAGCCTGCTGCTGCCAGATCACCCAGCAAAGCCTCGGTCGAGGCCAGCGCGTCCATACCCACCGCATGGGCCAGTTGATGCGCGCGCCCCGGATAGGTGGACAGCACCAAGGCCAGCCTGCGCTGGTCTGCCGCCGTTACCGCCAGATCATGCCATGCCTTTATTTTGCCAACGACTGAGGCTACCCGCGCCGCATCCGCCCGATGCGCGAACCGCGAGAATTGCAGATCAGGATCACGCTTGCCCGGCGATTTGAACGAGACCAACCCCGCAAACATCCGGCCATCGACCTCGGGCAGCACGACATGCATCGCCAGATCGGCAGGTGACAACCCGCGATCCGATTGCGCCCAATCCTTGCGCCGCGCTGTGGACAAGGCCACCTGAAACACGGGGCAATCGGCGCTGTCAAACGGTGTTGTCCCGTCATCGCCCCGCGCCGAGAACGCTGTGGCATTCACAATCGCCACCGGCGGCACCTGCGCCAGCCATGGGCGCAACCAGTCGGAAAACCCCGCCGCCTTGAGCGATGGCGCAAACACCCCGCAGGCGGCAAATCCTGCACCGCGCAAGGCATGGATCAACGCATCCACCGGCGATGTATCCGCCGCCGTCAGGTAGGAGCGGTAAAAGCTGACCAGCACAAACGGCCCACCCGCAGGCGGTGCTGCAATCACGCCCTGCGCCGGATCGTAAAAACCCATATCCGGCACGCGCTTGTTGCCCGGCACCGGCCCCGCATAAAGCCCCGCCGCAATGCAAAGCTGCGCCAGCGCGGCCTGTGCGGCCACAGCGCCACCCGCCTCGCACAGCTCGGACAGCCGCCGCAGGGTCGAGACCGGCAGGGTCGAGAGCGCATCCAGCGCCGGATCGGGACGCCCGTCGGCAGGCAGCACCGCCAGCGCAATCCCGCGCCGGCGCGCCAGATCCTGCACCGAGGCCAGACCGTAAGGCCAATACGCCTCGCCGCCGATCAGACGGATCAGGATCGCCTTTGCCCCCGACAGCGTATTGTCGATATAGGTATCGACCGAGACAGGATGCTTCAGCGCCACAAGGTTTTGCAGCCGCAGGGATGGCAAAGCCCCCCCCGCCCGATGCCAGCCCGCCGCGAAGGCCCCCAGATCACTGTCAGAAAAGGACAGCACCACCAGATCGGCCGGGTCTTGGCCCGGATCAAACGGGGTGTCTGCCTCCTCCAGACCGTGGGATTCGCGGAAGACGACGTGCATGTTGTAACCTTACCCCTGCAAAACGCTGTGGATCGCGGCGGCGTCGATATTGTCATGTTCCGCGATCACCACAAGACGTGACTGGCGCGGGGCATCGCCCCATGGGCGGTCATATTGATGGCGCACTCGTTCCCCCACCGCCTGCACCAGCAGCCGCATCGGCTTGCCGGTCACGGCGATATAGCCCTTGACCCGCAGGATATCCTGCTCACGCGCCAGACGCTGCACGCGGGCGACCAGATCGTCGATATCCGCGACCTCGTCCAGCGCCACCACGATGGTTTCGAAATCCTCATGCTCGTGATCGTCATGCCCGTCATGATGGCTGGGGCGCGCGTCCAGATCATCCTCGGCGGCGGCGTTCAGGCCCAGAATGGTGCGCGGATCAATGATCCCGTCGGTCATGGCGATCATCGGCAGCTTGCGCGGGGTTTCTGCATCAATCACGGCGCGCGCAGCGGCCAGACCGGCCTCTCCGGCCAGATCGGCCTTTGACAGCAGAATGATATCGGCACAGGCGATCTGATCCTCGAACACCTCGGATAGCGGTGTGTCATGATCCAGACTGTCATCCGCCAGACGCTGCGCATCCACCGCCGCCACATCGGGGGCAAACCGCCCCGCCGCCACCGCCTCGGCATCGGCCAGCGCGATCACGCCATCCACCGTGATCCGCGAGCGGATCGCAGGCCAGTCAAACGCCTTGAGCAAGGGTTTCGGCAGCGCCAGACCGGATGTCTCGATGATGATATGATCAGGGCGCTGCGGCATCGCCATCAGCGCCTCGATCGTGGGGATGAAATCATCGGCCACGGTGCAGCAGATACAGCCATTGGCCAGTTCCACGATGTTTTCTGCCGGGCAATTCTCGTCCGCACAGGATTTCAGGATATCGCCATCCACGCCAACGGTGCCAAATTCATTGACCAGAATAGCCAGCCGCTTGCCCTGCGGGTTTAGCATCAGATGCCGGATCAGCGTGGTCTTGCCCGATCCCAGAAATCCGGTGATCACGGTAACGGGTATTTTGGTCAGATCGGTCATCTCAGCTCTCCATCGGGGGAATACGGGCAAGGCTTTGCTTGCGGAAAATCACAGGCCGGTCGCGCCACGGCACCAGCCCGTCCGGCGCATCTGCATAGCGCGCGGCCCCTTGCAGGATATCCTGCGCATCGGCAGGCGTCATGCGGCCATAGACATAGGACCAGCCACCCGGCTTGGTCAGGGCAATGCTGCATCCGTGATCGCAGGCCGAAAGGCACTCGACCGGGCGGATGGTCAGGCCTGCCGGCACATCGGCGGCTGTCAGCGCATCAAACAGCAGCGCACCGGGGCGCTGCGCATCATCCGGGACGGGCTGGCCCGCACGACAGGTCATGCATACATGAAGAACAGCAGCCATCAATACACCTCTTTCATGGCAGATAGAGGCAAGCGCCGACGGTTCGGACGCCATGTGGCATCCCCCTCCGAAGGTCGCGGAACACCCCGTCCGCGCGTTTCAGTTCGTGGCGCTGGCAGGTCTCCCGGCTTGCGGATCTCAAAGCGCGGCCTTGCGGGCTGGCTTTTGCGGTTCGCCCCCCTTCCCGAACCTTGCGGCCAGTGGCATGGGCGGACCTTTCCGGTCACGGTCGCGGGGGCGGCTGCGCTTGGGCCCGGCGACACCGTCATGTCGCAAAACCTGTCGCATTCCCTTTTGGCCTGCCATAAGACAGGCACCAGCGCTCAGTCCCCCTCATTTGACAGAAGGGCGGCGCGTGTCAAGAAAAAGGACAATCCGATGTCAGATATTCAGAACAGTTCCGCCGACACACCAGCCCCCACGCCCGAGGATGATCTGGCGCGCCATGCCTCCAAGATGGCCAAGAAAAAGGCTGCACGCGACCGGATGATGGCCGCGAAAGAAGGCGAGAAAGGCCTGATCATCGTGCATACCGGCGCGGGCAAGGGCAAATCCTCCTCCGGTTTCGGCATGATCCTGCGCGCCATCGCGCATGGCATGCCCTGCGCTGTGGTGCAGTTCATCAAAGGCGCATGGGACACGGGCGAACGCCGCCTGATCGAGGGGCATTTCGCCGATCTGTGCCAGTTCCTCGCGATGGGCGAAGGCTTTACCTGGGAAACGCAGGACAAGGCACGCGATATTGCCGCCGCGCAGGCCGGCTGGGAAAAGGCCAAATCCCTGATCCGCGATCCCGATATCCGGCTGGTCCTGCTGGATGAGATCAACATCGCGCTGCGCTATGATTATCTGGATATCGACGAGGTGGTGACCTTTCTGCGCGATGAAAAACCCCCGTTGACGCATGTTTGCCTGACAGGGCGCAACGCCAAGGAGGCGCTGATCGAGGCTGCCGATCTGGTCACCGAAATGACGCTGGTCAAACACCCGTTCCGATCAGGCATCAAGGCCCAACCGGGCGTGGAGTTCTGACCCCCGATGCCCGCGATCATGATACAGGGCTGCGGCTCGAATGTTGGCAAATCCATGCTGGTGGCGGGGCTGTGCCGTGCCGCAACCCGCCGTGGCCTGACCGTGGCCCCGTTCAAGCCACAGAACATGTCCAACAACGCCGCCGTCACCGCCGATGGCGGCGAGATCGGGCGCGCCCAAGCCCTGCAAGCACTGGCCTGCGGGCTGGAGCCTGTCACCGATATGAACCCTGTGTTGCTCAAGCCCGAATCCGAGATGGGCGCGCAGGTCATCGTGCAGGGCAAACGGCTGACCACGGCGCGCGCGCGCGATTATGCGGCGTTGAAGCCCACACTGATGGCCTCGGTGCTGGACAGTTTCAACCGCCTGCGCGCCGCCTATGATCTGGTCATCGTCGAGGGCGCAGGCAGCCCCGCCGAGATTAACCTGCGCGCGGGCGATATCGCCAATATGGGCTTTGCGCGCGCCGCCGATGTGCCGGTGATCCTGACAGGTGACATCGACCGTGGCGGTGTCATCGCGCAGGTCGTGGGCACCAAGGCGGTGATTGATCCCGCCGATGCCGCAATGGTGTCCGGCTTTATCATCAACAAGTTCCGCGGCGATCCGCGTCTGTTTGACGATGGCTATGCGATGATCGAACAGATCACCGGCTGGCGCGGTTTCGGCGTGGTGCCGTGGTTCGCGCAGGCTCATCTGCTGCCTGCCGAGGATGCGCTTGATCTTGCCTCCGGCCCCGCAACACAGGGTGTGACGATCGCCTGCCTGACCTTCAGCCGCATCGCCAATTTCGATGATCTGGACCCGCTGAAAGCAGAACCCGGCGTCAATCTGGTGATGGTGCGCGCGGGTGAGGCCATTCCCGGCGATGCGCGGCTTGTGATCCTGCCGGGGTCGAAATCCACCCGCGGCGATCTGGCCTTCCTGCGCGCACAGGGCTGGGATATTGATCTGGCCGCCCATATCCGGCGCGGCGGGCATGTCTTGGGCATCTGCGGCGGCTATCAGATGCTGGGCCACAGCGTCAGTGACCCGGACGGTATCGAAGGCCCCGCAGGCGAAACACCGGGGCTGGGCCTGCTGGATATCCGCACGCTGATGACACCGGACAAACGCCTGTCACGCGTCAGCGCCACCCATGCCGGCAGCGGCCTGAACGTAACCGGATACGAGATCCATATCGGGCGCAGCGAAGGCCCTGATTGCGCCCGCCCCTTTGCCCATATCGATGACCGCCCCGAGGGCGCGATCAGCCCCGATGGCCGGATCACCGGCAGCTATCTGCACGGGATGTTTGCCTCAGACGCATTTCGCACCGCCTTTCTGACCGGTCTGGGAATCACCAGCCATGTGCGGGCGCATGGTGCCTTGATTGACCAGACGCTTGATGCCTTGGCCGATCATGTCGAAACACATATCAATCTCACGGAATTGCTGAGGCTGGCGCGATAATCCGGGCACAAAACCCCAACCACCCTCCCCTGTGCCCCGCAAACCGATTCCAATATCGCACCTCGCCCCAGACCGGCCGCGCGCCGCATATGCAAGGCCACGCCGCGTTGCAGGCATCCGCGCTCACGCATGACCTGAAATAATTATATATCAAAGCCTTACATCAGATTCTGATGGGGGTGGCGCAAGACTGCGCTTCGCTTCAGGTGATCAAACACAAGGCGAAACCAATTATTAAGAGCTTCTTGCTACGACTATAGAAATCAGTGAAAGCCACAAATCCTCCCAACAAAAATACCCCATAGCGGATAAAAGCGTAAAAGGTGCCTGGATGTGAAAGATTTCAAACTACCAGAAGTATTGAACCGAAGTAACGTAAAGGAAATTTCGGAACAAATTTTAACGATGACCGGAAGCGCATTGAAGGTGGATGCATCATCTCTCCGCGTCCTAAGCGCTATCGGGTTGGAAATGATTATTGCATCAAAGAACCAATGGCAGATGGATGGATATCCTTTTGAGGTCACAAACTGGCCGCAGGATATCCTCACCGAATTGTCAACAATAGGATTTGATCCATCTTCAACAAACTTTAAGGCATAAAAAATGGCACGCATACTAGCTGTTGACGATTCCCCAACGATGCGTGGGCTTGTTTCCAACGCTCTTCAAA
>JBLRWJ010000110.1:0-8944 GCA_047921315.1 Rhodobacterales bacterium
GTCACGGGATGGGGCGCGCGGATTTCGGTTGTCCCGTCATAGCCGATCAAGGTGCCCTGCGGCAAATGTTCCAGCCCGGTCCAGTCCTGGGCAAAGCGAAAGTCATCCGTCTGGATGGTCACTGCCTTTGACACTTGAAAGAACTGCATCGGGTCGGGGGCTGCGCGCGTTGCCATCCAATCCTGCGCAAAATCGGTATCGACGCTGCCTGTGACCCGCAAAAACCGGATCGCTGATTCCAGCGCGATGCCTTCGGCGGCGGCTTCCCAATGCTGGCCGCATTCGATCAACATGGCATTTCGCGGTGATGTGGAGTCGCCAAACCCACCGTAGTCGCGCATCCGCAGCCCCTCGGCATGGCCCTGATCGTTGAAGACCAGCGCCGGATAACCCACCTGGCGCGCAAGATCGCGCCCTTTGGGCAAAAGGCCTGCGATGGTCAAGGCCGATGCCTTGCTTTGCATGGAATGGATATCCAGCAGCACATCAACAGTATCAAGCCAAGGGCGCACTTCGCGGGCGCGTCGCAGTTCTTCGGTCAGTTTGCGGTCGGGGTTGTCGAGCGCGTCAGGCGACCAAACGCGGTTGAAATCCTCGTCAACCCAACGAGAGGCATCGGGGAGATCGCGATCAAACGCCTCATGCGCGGCTACGTTCATAAAGGCCAGCGACAGTTTGCCGGCAACAGGCCGCGTGTCGTGCCGCAACAGCCAGTCCAAAGCCAGCGCGCCGCAGGGTTCATTGCCATGCACAATGGCCGTGATGGCGACATGCGGCCCCGGTCGTCCGCTGTCAAAGGTCCAGATATAAGGGACCGCCCCGGTCCCACGCGCATAAGGCGTCAGGTCCGGAGGTGTCAGTTCGACAGGATAGGGGTTGGGCAATCCTGTGGCCGAACCACTGCGCGCTTGTGTCATTGGGCCGAAATCCTTTCCAGTTGATGTGTGACATGCGCCGCCAGATGTGCGGCCAAAGCGCTGAAACAGACCTTGAGCGCGCCATAGCCCTCATTCGGCTCACGGCTGCGTTCATCCATGTATAGCTTGCGGTTAACCTCGATCTGAAGCGAGTGCCGCCCCTGCGCAGGCGCGCCATTGGCACGGATCAATTCCATTCCCTTGTAGGGGTCATTGACCGCGACCGAATAGCCCCGTGCCAACAGAAAGGCGCGCACAGTTTCGGTCAGGGCTGGTTCGCAGGCGGTGCCATCCAGATCACCCAGCACGAAATCAGGCCGCGGGGTGCCGCGATCCTGCGTGGACATGGCCGAGGCGACCTCTTGCATCGAGTGGCAATTGATGTGCCAGACCGCGCCCCATTGGCGGTGGCTATTATCCAGCAACCCCCGCAACTGGGCCTGATAGGGACGATGATAGGTGGCGATGCGGGCCGCAACTTCGGCGGCGGTCAGGCGACGGGTATAGAGCGGCCCACCGTCCGGCGGCACGCGGGTCCAGCATAGGCCAATGCCCAACCGGCTTTTGACAGTTGGCTTAAGCACGCCGGGATAGTCGCCCTCAATTTGATCCGGGTCCATGTCGTCGGCCGCGCGGTTGGCATCGACATACGAGCGCGGAAAATGCGCTTCCAGCAGCAGCGCGCCCGCGTCCACCCCCCCTGCCCACAGATCAGCCACATGGGTATCTTCGGCATGGCGCAGGGTCAGCGGATCGGCGGCATGGTCGAAATCAGCCGGATAGTCGGTGCCGGAATGGGGACTGTCAAAAACCAGCGGGAGTGTTTGCGTGTCCGTGCCGCAGATCGTCAGCACATGCGGAATCGTCCGGGTCATGCGACACCCCCGTCATGCAAGTGGCAGGCGGTGCTATGCCCTTCCAGCGTCAAAGTGCGCGGCACTTCGCGCCCGCAGCGGGGGCCGGCCATCGGACAGCGGGGATGGAAATGGCACCCTGTGGGCGGATTGAGCGGCGAGGGAATTTCCCCCTTCACCGTTCTGAACTCCTGCCTGCCAGAGCCCAGACGGGGCACCTGATCCAGCAGCGCTTGAGTGTAGGGATGGCGCGGGGCGTCGAACAGCGCCGCAGTTGGCGCGATTTCAACGATGCGGCCCAGATACATGACCACGACACGATCAGCGATATGTTCCACGACCCCCAGATCATGGCTGATGAACAGATAGGTCAGGTCAAGATCGCGGCGCAGATCCTGGAACAGATTAATGACCTGCGCTTGAATAGACACATCCAGTGCGGCGATGCTTTCATCACAGATCAGGAATTCAGGCTTCACCGCCAATGCCCGCGCAATGCCGATGCGCTGGCGTTGCCCGCCCGACATTTGGTGCGGGTAACGCTGCGCGAAAGCGGGGTCCAGCCCCACCTTGCGCAACAGATCATCGACATATCCCGCAACTTCGCGCCTTGTGGTCAGGCCGTGGTAAACTGCGGCCTCGCCTATGATCTCGGCCACTTTCATGCGCGGATTGAGCGAGGACATCGGGTCCTGAAAGATCATCTGAATACTTAAACGCTTTTCGCGGGCAGCCGCTGTTTTGGCGTCGGTTATGTCAGTCCCCTCATAGCGGATCACGCCATCGCTGACTGGCAAAAGCCCTGCTACCATCCGCCCCAGCGTGGATTTTCCGCAGCCCGATTCCCCCACCAGCCCGACGACCTCGCCGCGTTGGATATGGAAACTGGCGGCATCGACCGCGTTGACGCAGGTCTCGCGCAGGTTCGCCCCCAGAGTGCGCGCCAGACGTTCGACACTGTCGAGTTTCTTTTCAAACCGGCGCGATATGGCATCTAGTTCCAGAATCGGTGTCATGTGATGCTCGTCATTGTCACAGAAGGGTGGAAACAGCGCAGGCTGCGCGCGGGGTCGATGGCTGTGATCTCGGGGGCGCGACTGCGACAGGTATCGCTGACACGGGTGCAGCGCGGGGCAAAGGCGCAGCCATCGGGCAGTCGCGCCATGTTGGGCGCCATGCCGGGGATCTGGGTCAGACGTTCCCCCCGTCGCCCATGACCGGGGATCGAGCCAAGCAGCCCTTGCGTATAGGGGTGACCCGGCGCAGTCAGAACTGCATCGGTGGGGCCGGATTCTACAATCCGGCCTGCATACATCACGGAAATCTTGTCGGCCAACCCTGCCACCACCGCCAGATCATGGGTGATCCAGATCAGCGCGGTTCCGGTTTCACGCGCAAGCTGTTGCACCTCGGCGAGAATCTGGCTTTGGATCGTCACATCCAGCGCGGTTGTCGGTTCATCCGCCACGATCAGGTCGGGCCCGTTCAGCAGCGCAATGGCAATCGCCACACGCTGGCGCATCCCCCCCGAAAACTGGTGCGGATAGGCGGCCAGACGTTCGGCAGGTGACGGGATGCCAACCTTGGCCAATGCGCCAATCGCCCGGTCGCGCGCGGCCTTGTGGCTCACGCGGTCATGGGCGCGTACGGCCTCTATCATTTGGGTTTCAATGCGCAGGACCGGGTTCAGCGTCATCATCGGGTCTTGAAAGATCATCGCGATCCGGTTGCCCCGCAGCGCACGCATTTCGCGGTCAGACAGTTTGGCCAGATCCTGCCCTTTGAAATTGATCTGCCCGCCCACAACGCGCCCCGGCGCATCGACCAGGCGCAGGATGGAAAACCCGGTGACGGATTTGCCCGACCCGCTTTCACCCACCAGGCCCAGAACCTCGCCTGCAGACAGGGAAAAACTGACACCATCCACCGCCTTGACCACACCGGCATCGGTAAAGAAATGCGTTTGCAGGTCGCGCACGTCCAGAATGCTCATCGTGTCAACCTCGGGTTCAGGGTGTCGCGCAGCCGGTCGCCCACCATATTGATGGACGCGACAATCGCCAGCAGCGCAAGGCCGGGATACATGCTCATCCAGTATTGCCCCGACAGCATGTAGCCATAGCCATTGGCAATTAGCAGCCCCAGCGATGGCTGTGTGATCGGCACGCCCACGCCCAGAAACGACAGCGACGATTCCAGCACGATCGTATTGGCGACCTGTACAGTGGAAATCACGATCAAGGGCGGGACGCAGTTGGGCAAAAGGTGGCGAAAGATGATCCGCCATGACGGCAGGCCCAGACCGCGTGCGGCGTCGATATATTCCTTGCGCGTTTCTGACAGGGCGGTGCCGCGCACTGTGCGCGCGTAATAGGCCCATTGCACGATGATCAGCGCAATCACGATCTTGTCCAGCCCGCGCCCGAAGGCCGCCATCAGCATCAGCGCTACAAGGATGGACGGGAACGAGAGTTGGAAATCGACGATCCGCATCAGCACGGCTTCGATCCGACCACCGGCCCAGGCCGCGTAAATGCCCACGACAACCCCGATCAGCATGGCGATCAATGTTGCGATGATCGACACCGACAGCGACACGCGCAGCCCATAGAGGATGCCCGACAAAATATCGCGACCTTGTTCATCTGTCCCAAGATGAAAGGTCATCGACCCGTCAAATGTCGTGGAACCCGGTTCCAGACGGCCATCCATGATACTCAGCTGTCGCAGGTCATAGGGGTTCTGTGGCGAAATCTCGGTTGCAAAGATAGCCAGCACCACCAGAACAAACAGGCTCAGCGTGGCCAGATACGCGGCAGGGCCGGAAAAGAACTTACGCGCTTTGCCTTGCAACAGCGCGGCCGCTAACACGACCAGACCAACCAACAGCACAACGCGCAGGGCAAATACCCCGACATCAACCCCGCCCAACAGCAGCGCAAGCGACCCCAACACGGCGATCCCCGCAAGCGGTCGGGCGATGCGCCATGCGCGGCCAGGGTCATTGGTGATCGGGGTGGGGGCAGGCATGCTCATGACGCTTCCCCCTTCACCCGGACGCGCGGATCAAGCAGCGTATAGATCACATCGACCGTGAAGTTGATGATGATGAAGATGATGACCGTCATCATCAGATAGGCCACGATCACAGGCCGGTCGAGTTTCAGGATCGAATCGATCAACAGCTTGCCCATGCCGGGCCACGCAAAAACCGTTTCGGTCACAACCGCAAAGGCGATCATCGACCCCAGTTCCAATCCCAGAACGGTGATGATCGGGATCATGATGTTTTTCAGCACATGCACCAGCAGGATACGGGTTTCCGACACACCCTTGGCGCGGGCGAATTTGACGTAGTCCTGCATCAGCGCTTCTTGTGTGCCTGCGCGCGCCAGACGAGTGACCAGCGATGCTTTGTAAAGCGCCAGCGTCAGGGCAGGCAAGATCATGTATTTCAGGCCATTTTCGGAAAAGATCGACAGCCGCATGCCCAGCACTTCGACTGTCTCTCCGCGTCCGGTCGAAGGTAGCCAGCGCAGTTCGACGGCGAATATCAGGATCAAGAGCATGCCGACCCAGAAATTCGGCAGCGAGAAGCCAAAAATGGACCCGGTCATGATGGCGCGGCCCTGCCAGCGGTCAGCCTTGTAGCCTGCATAGACGCCAAGCGGCACGCCGATGGCCACCGAAAAGAACAGCCCCAGAGCAGCGAGTTCAAGTGTGGCGGGCATGTAAGACAAGATCAGCGTCACAGCACTTTCGCCATGAACGAAACTACGGCCCAGATCCCCTTGCAGCGCGTTGCCCACGAATTTCAGGAATTGCACATAGGCTGGTTCATCAAAGCCAAAGCGCGTCATCGTCGCGGCAATCTCGGCAGGGGTTGCATCGGGCGAGATCAGGATATCGATCGGGTTGCCGATCATGTAGACACCGAAAAACACGACAATCATCATCGCGATCAGCACGAAAATGGATTGCGCCAGACGGCGAAGCAGAAAGACCAGCATCCTGTTGCGTCCTAATGTCAAAAGCGGGGGGGGGATAGCGGCTGCCCCTGCGCAGGTGCGCGGCTATGGGGCAGCCTATTGTCTTGCGCCGTGGGCGCGGCTTATTGTGCTGCGCGCACGCGATAAGGCAGCGTGTACTGGTCAGCGCGCGGCGTGTAGTCGATGGTCGCCTTCATCGCCCAAGGGGTGACTTCGTAATGCAGCGGGATAATCGCGAAATCCTCCATCGCCATGCGGGATGCCGCGCGCAGCAATTCCTGCCGCGCGCCGGCATCGACAGTGCGCAGGGCTTCGGTCAGCACGTCATCCATTGCCGGGTTGGAATAGCGCCCGGCATTGGTGCCGCCATAGCCGCGATCCTTGTCCAATGTCGCAAGCAGTGCTTTCAGCGGTGACGACATCTCACCGGTGCCCGCGCCCCAGCCAGCCAGATAGGCCGAGAATTCCTGCGCATTGCGGCGCGAGAAGAAGGTGGAGGCCGTCGATGCGTCGATATCGGTGTCGACCCCGATCTGGGTCCACATCTGCGCTACCGCCTGCGATACCTGCGCGTCGTTGATATAGCGGTCATTCGGGGTTCCAAGGGTAATGCCAAAACCATTGGGATAGCCAGCTTCGGCCAACAGGGCTTTCGCACGGGTCGCGTCAAAGGCATTGGGGGGCAGATCCCCGTCTTCATGCGCGCCAAACATACCGGGCGGCAACAATTCGCCCGCGGTCACAGCCACACCGCCCATGATACGCGCGACAATCGCATCGCGGTTGATGGCGATCGAAAGCGCTTCGCGCACGCGCACATCCTGCAACGGGTTCTTGCCGTCAGTGTTGCGGATCATCGGCGAGGGGACCTGCTCGTGATCGAGATGGATATAGATCACCCGGTTGGAAATCCCCTGTACCACGCGCAAGCTGCTGTCGGCGCGCAGGCGTTCCAGATCCTGCAACGGCGGGTTTTCGATCAGATCCACATCCCCCGCGATCAATGCCGCCACACGCGGGCCTGCCGAGGTCAACGGCAGCATCGTCACCCGCTCCCAGGCGGCAGGTTCGCCCCAGTAATCACGATTGCGCACCAGAACCACACTTTCGCCCCGGCGATAGCTTTCCATTACGAAAGGTCCGGTTCCGATTGCGGCGGACGTGTCATTGAACGCTTGTGTGGCAGGATAATTCAGATCACCACAGCCCTCGGGGCTGAACTCTATCGCGGCACCATCGACCCCATTTGCCTTGGCTGAAATAATCCCGAAGGTCGAAAACTCTGTCGGCAAAAGGGGGTAGGGTTCAGCAGTATGCACAATCAGCGTATGCGGATCAGGCACTTCAAAATTCTTGATGGCCTTGGTGTAAGTCGTCAACAGGGACGGCGAATCCGGAACGCCCGGAATGCGGCAGACTGTGTAAATCACGTCATAGGCATCGAACGCAGATCCGTCCGAGAATTTCACATCCTTGCGCAGGTTGAACTGCCAGCGCGTTTCGTCAATCGGTTCCCAGCTTTCGGCCAGAAGCGGCTCAAGTTTTTGCGCCTCGTCATTATCAACCAAGGATTCGAACACAGCGCGCCGCAATTGGTTGTTTGGACCAAGATTGTGAAAATGGGGATCAGCAGAGGAAGCCTCGGAGGCGAGGCCAATCCGCAGACTTTGTGCCGAAAGCGGGATGGTCTGCAGGAAAACTGCCAAGGCCGCAACGGTAACGCCTCGAAGTACAGGTGGGTTCATTCTCAAGTCTCCTCTGTTGATCGCGCCGGTTTGCGGTCATTTCCGACATCCGGCTTCGTTCTTGTTCTCGGTGCGCCGATGCTATCAGGCATAACCCGATGAAGAATAGGAATCTCTATGCATAAATGATATGGAAGCATAAGCTATGAGTATGCGTTAGGGGGGTGTATGCGGCCAAGAGCATCTATTCGGGAATATGAAGTGCTGCGTGCGGTCATCACATCCGGCACTGTTACCGCTGCCGCGCACCGGCTCGCAATCTCGCAACCGGCGGTCAGCCGACTTCTGGCGCAACTGGAAGCCAACGTGGGTGTCATGCTGTTTGAACGGCGCGGCGGACGGTTGCGCCCAACGGCAGAAGCCGTGCGGCTGAATAGCAAATTGGACCGCTTGTTTGACGCGCTTAGCTATCTTGACGGCACTGACCCGTCAGACCCGACAAGCCAACCCCTGCGCATCGCGGCCCCACCTACACTGGGCCACCGGTTTCTTGCCAATCTGATTGCCAGCTTCATGAAGCAAAACCCGGGCCAAGTCATTTCTTTCGAAACCTGCACCTCCAATGGATTGCTCAGCCGCCTCGTTGATGACACGATTGATCTAGGCGTGACGCTGGCCGAACAAACCCATTCCGCGATGGAGTTAATCCCTTTCCACCAGACCTACGCCGTCTGTGTGATGGCACATGATCACCCACTCGCACACCATGACGTGATCACACCCGAGCTGCTGCATGGTCAGAACCACATCGCATTGATGCGACGTCACATGGTTCGCACGCGTCTGGATCAGGTCTTCGCACGCGCCGGTGTCCGCCCGAAGCTTGTCGCCGAAGTGGCAACCGGTGTCAGCGCAATCACCTTGGCGCGGGCCGGTCTCGGGGTGGCGGTGATCTGCCCGTTTCCGCTTTTGCGGCAGGATGAGCCAGATCTGGCAATCCGCTCGTTCCAGCCCGAATTCATGTATCGCGCGTCATTTGTCGTTTCGACAATACGCCCTCTCACAAAGCCCACGCGCGCCTTCATGCGTCATGTAAAGCTGGCTGTACGTCAAATGCCCAATATTAATCCGATCTTGACGCAGAACGTAAACAATCGCCCATAACAGAGGTGGTCGCAGAAATTCGGGCCAATTGTTAAGGTGGATCGTATGACGAGAGAGACGATCCGAAATGACAAAGAGCAAGACGCATTCGCCTGAGTTCAAGGCGAAGGTCGCGCTTGAAGCGGTGAGGCGTTGATCGCCATTGATGGAGTGGATGGCTCCCGCTTCCGGCATCGCAATGTGCCATATTGGGTGCTGCGAACATCACCAATAAAGGGAGCCACGCATGGACAGCATTACCACACTCGGGATCGATTTAGCGAAATCTGTTTTTCAGCTGCAAAGACCTCTGCATGACACCGTTCCGGCCCCAGGATGAGGGCAGCGCCTGCCTG
>JBLRWJ010000111.1:0-4222 GCA_047921315.1 Rhodobacterales bacterium
CCGGAGAGGATGGCGAGCATGGCACCAACAGAGACAACCGGCTCTGACCATTCGAGGTTGTTGTCAGAGCCGACGCCGCCGGGGGCTTTGGCGGTGGCGGTGCTTTCGTAAACCGTGCCGGTGCCGGCGGTGGGGACGTCGATACCCCAGCCGTCGGGAGGGGTCAGGGTGCTGGTGTTGAAATTATAGTGACCACCGACGGGGGTCGCCGGGGCGCTGTCGGTGCGGGTGTAAACGATGACCTCTGCGTAAACATAGGGGCTGGCGGCCTGTGCGTCGGTCACGCCGACCTGCACCACCGAGGCCATGCTTTCAGCGCCCAGGCGGTTGACGGCCACAACTCTGACCCGATACAACACCCCGGCGGTGACGCCGGTCAGGGCGATGTCGATCTCGGATGTTTGCAGTGAGGTCAACAGGGTGTCGCTGTCGGCTATCCAGAGCTCAACCCGGTAGTGGTCAACGGGGGTTGCCGGAGCGCCAAAGCTGACCAGGATGGCCGGAATAATGCGGCCGTCGGCAGCAGTCTGGTCGCTCATGATGGCGGTCAGGTTAACCACCGGCCCGACGTACCAGGGGCGAGGCTGATTGATCGGCACCGGCGGCAGGGTCGGGATGTCTTCGGCGTCGGCCCAACTGTAGACCCCGGCATCGGTCTCGCGCAGTTGCAGATCGACACCGAGCAGGCCATCAGCATCGATGGCCAGCTCCCACCCGATGACGCGGAAGGTTTTTCCGACCCAGCCGTAACGGCTGTTGCTGATGGCGACGGTACTGCCTGCGGTGATGCCCAGTGCCGCTATGCTGCACGGGTAGTGCAGGCTGATGCCGCGCCGCGCCTGCTCCAAAATGATTTTGGCGATGCGCTGGGCCTGGGAGGGGCTGGTGGTATAGTCGAGGATGATGTCCTGCCACACACGTTCGCCATCCTCTGCCAGGTAGGCGCTGGAGGTCACGGCCGGGAAATCGGCAGGCTGATAGTCCTGCCCAGGGTCGGCAAAAACCCCTTTGACGCCGTTGGCCATGTCCGGCCGTGAGAGCCGGGTCTGCATCCGCAACGGGCCGCGCAGGTGGCGCTCATCGAGGGTGATGGTGGGGAGCTCCCAAGCTCCGGCGCGGATCGTCCAGAAACCGCCGGTATAGACGGCAGTGCCGGTCATGCTCGACAGCAGCGCTTCCAGGTTGGACTTGGGATCAGCGCCGGTGCCTAACACCCCGTGGCACGAGTAGCGGGGCTCGCTGCCCTCCTGGGTCTGCACCACCTCATCACAAATATTGGCGGCGGCAATCAGGGCGGCGGGGTTGATTTCACTGCCGTAGGCGGCTCCCAGGCCATACCTGCTGTTGTGCAGGTAGTCTGCCACGCACAGGGCCGGGTTGGTGGTGTATCCGGCACTGTCGCTACGCGGATCGTAAATGTCATTTTTGCCGCGCACCAAGGCAGTCACTGCCGGCAGCCCGGCCGGAAAAGCGCGGTAATCGTAACGCAGGCGCACATACACCCAGGCGACGCCCTGGAGGCGGTGATCCTCCGTCCACTCGGGCATTTCTGCAATCAGGTCGGGGTGGGCTATCTGATCGGGGGCTCCGTACCCGGTCCGCACAAGCACCGGCATATCATCAGCAATACGGTCACGGACTATGCCGTTGGTCGCGTTGATGGTCAGTAGATCGTCCAGCTCGGCGACGGTGATCTCCAGGGTCGCCGACTTCTGATACACGCCGTCGCTAATTTCATAGTCGCCGGCATCGCCGGAAACAATAAAGCCGCGAGCGCTCAACTCAGACAGCAGGGTGTCGATGGTGCCGGTATGCTGCTGGCCGTTGACGGTGACGCTCAGGCTCGACAGGTCGAGCCAGCCACTATGCCCGGCACTCCACTGAATCCTCCGCCAGGGTTTTCGGCCGTACTTGGCATAGTGCTCAATGGGGTTGTCGTTAAGCCAGACGTCGCTGATCTCGTCGACCTCATGACCGGCCAGGGCAATCAGCATGTGGATGAGTTTGTCGTCGTTGGTGGTTGCCAGATGGATCAGGGTGCCGGACACCCGACGCTCGCCGTAAATCACACGGCGCGGAGCGACGGGGTCTTTAATCGTTTGCCCCATGGCCGGGGTTTTGTCGTTCATGCCCCGGCGCTGCATGGCGTAGGACACCCCGCCCACCAGCGCCGACACAGCCAGGGCTTTTAGCCCGGCCGCCAGGCCGCCCGAGACAAGGCCGGTGGCGAGACCGGAGACGGCAGCACCGACAATGACTTGCGGGCTCATAGGTGCCACCCCTTGATAGCGTTATCCAGCGGTAAAAAGGCCAGCCCGGTTTCCGCCGGGGCGGCAACGGTTGCGCCAACACAGATGCCCAGGGTCGGGCCGGTGGGCAGGTCGAGCAGGGCGACGTCGCCGCGCTGGAGCAGGGCGCAGCTGACCGCTTGCCCCAGGGCTTTGGTGGCGGCCTCCTCCAGAGTGTCGCAGCCGAGGCGCTTTAAAACCCTGGCTGATCCTCTTTGGCTGCGGTAGCTGCCGCGCACGGCGGCTGCCGGGTCGCTGCCGGTGATGGCCAGCACCACATCGGCGGCAAACAGGGCGCAGTCGTGCTGACCCCAGGCAAAAGGGGTTGTCCGGGCGGCTTCGATTTCGGTGGCCAACAGCAGCGGCCAGTTGCTGAGTCGTTTTTGTGTCATCATTAGGTCGGCACCCAGTTGATTTCCTTGTTTTGCAGAGCGGCGACAAACTCCAGCCCCAGATCGCCGGGGGCATGAATCTGCTGGTCTTCGTGGGTGTAGCGCCACTCGCGGGGTTTGAGCAGATCCACCAGCCGGCTCTCGGCCGTGACGCGGATCACGGCACTGTCGGCGGAATCTTCCACTTCCATAATGTCGAGCCTGCCGGCGAATAATTGTTTCGGGCCGGGGAGCAAGGCTCCGGCGCTGTCTGTCAGCCCCAACCAGGCGGCGATGTGTCGCCCCTGGTAGGGTTCGGAGAGGGCCAAGCCCAGCAGTTCCGGCGGCACTCCGGACAGCTCCAGGGTCAGACCGTGGGGCTCTATCCCCTCCCCTTCACGCACCGGCGATATGCTGCCCAGATCGCCCAGCCCCATCCATTCGACACCGCCCCAGGTCAGCGGCCCCAGCCCCGACCACATGCGGACCGGCATACTGGTAAAATCGATTTCGACCAACACCACCGGGCGCAGCACCTCTGCGCCAATGGCGGCGGTCATTTCAGATGTCAGGGTCATAGGGCCTCCACCACGCCAAAGCCGATACTGGCCCGCTGGGGGGAGCTCCAGGCAATGGCGTTTTCGTTGCTGAGCAGCCTAAAGCGGCCGACCGGGTTGTCTATGATGATGGTTGCCCCATCGGCCGGGGCGCTGCGCAGGGGCGGCCAGATTTCCAGTCCGGCGCGACCGGTGGCGTCGGAATGCACGTCGTACAGCACTTTGTGCAAACGGGCACCGGCTCCGCTGCCAAGCTGGAGATAATCGCCATGCAACAGCAACCACTGGCTGCTGACCGGCAGACCCCGAACATTCAAGACCAAACCGCTCTGCCCGGCTCCGTCCACCAAGGGGGGAACGCTCAGGCTGCCACGCGGCACATGGCCGACGGCAGGCGGCATCAAAAAGGTTCCGGCGCGGCCACGCAAGCTCGCCAAAAAGCAGAACCACGCCTCGGCTTTGGCGCGGCGCATTTTTGGCAGGGTGATATCAGCCCGCCAGTATTGACGCGGCCACTCATGCACCTGTTGGTGTCCGGTAAAGGGGCTCTCCGACAGGGCCGATGTTGTCACCATGACCAGATTGATCTCGGACACCGGCAGGGCCGGCCAGGGCAGCGGATAGGTGATGGCCATTTAGCGCCCCCTCTGGCTGAGGCTGTAGAGCTCGCCGCCCCGCCGCAAACTGTCGCGCACCCGTTGGTATGCCTGGCTGACAATCTGATCGGCAGCGCCCCGGATCTGGGGCACGGCGCTGGCATCGGCACCGCGCAGGTCGAGGTGCTGGTTGATGTTGATGGTCGGCGGCGCAGATCCGCCAAGCTCGGCGCGGATACCGAGCTTGCCGCCAACCCGGGTCAGCGGAAAGATCCCCTCTTCTCCGGCCTCGCCCATGAGCCCGGTGGCCCCGTTCGCCATGGGGAACACGCGCGGGCGGTTGACCAGCCGGCCACCGTTGGCATAGGGAACCACCGCCCCACCGGCGAACACGTTGCCGTTGGCGCTGG
>JBLRWJ010000111.1:4322-6480 GCA_047921315.1 Rhodobacterales bacterium
GGCGCTGGGGAACAACCCTTGCAGCCCGCCGCTGATGGCGTTGGCGAGGGGGGTTGTCACGGTCTGGCGCAGCACCATGCGGGCGATATCCTGGGCTAGACCCTGGAGCACGTCGCGCAGCCTGTTGCCGTTGACGATGGCATCCTCAAAGGCGCTGGAGAAGGTCAGGCCGAGGTCGGCAGCGGCCTGTCTGGCCTGGGCGGTGGCTTGCTCCTCCTCGTTGCGTAAGCGCCGCAGATAGACCATGCGGGCGTTTTCGGTTTCCATGCGCTGGTTGTTTTCGGCGTGCATCCGTGCCATGCGCTCATCAAACGAGGATTTCTCGGCGGCATCTTCTTCGGCCCGCAAGCGGCGCAAATATGTGATGCGCTGTTGCTCGTACTCCTGCTGGCGTTTGGTTTGTTCTGCGGCCAGCCACAGGCGCAGCTCGTGGTGCCCTTTGAGCAGGTCGGCGGCTTTTTTGGCGTCCTCTTCGAGGGCGGCCAGGGCGAAGGGGTCGGGCGTATCTCCCGGCGCTGATGTGCTGAGCATGGCCTCAAGTTCGGCACGCAGGGTCAATAGCTTGGCAAGCTCCGCCTCGATGTCGTCGGTGTTGCCGTACATGCTCTGAAAAAAACCTGCCAGGGGGCCGCCGGGTTTGCCCATACGCTCGCGCCCTTGCAGGGATTCCTGCAACTGTTTGACGCGGGTGTCTATTTTGGCGATCTCCTGCTCGATGGTCGGGGCAAAGGTACTCTGCAGGCGGGTGGCAAACTCGCCAAGGGCCGGGATGACGGCGGTCATGATCGAGCGCGCCAGTCCGTTTGATGCGGATTTTAAGCGCTCTAAATCATCATTAAATTTTTCTGCCGCCTTGGCGGTCTTGGTGTCGATTTCCAGCCCTAAGCGCCGGGCTTCGAGCTGCATTTTCTCGATACCGGCCGCGCCGTTATTAAGCAGGGGGATCAGCTCGGCCCCGCTGCGGCCGAAAATATCCATAGCCAGGGCGGTTTTTTGCGCGCCGTCTTCCATGGCGGCGAAGCGGTCGGCAATGTCTTTAAGGACCTCTTCGTTGTCGCGCAGGCTGCCGTCGCTGTCGGCGACATCGATGCGCAGGCGGCGGAAGGCGTTAGCGGCAGCTCCGGTGCCCTTTTGTGCCTCGGCCATGCTGCGCGCCATGCGGGTGGTCGAGGGGGTCAGGCTCTCGATGTTGGTGCCGCTGAGCTTGGCCGCGTGGTCGAGGGTGGATAGCGCTTCCACCGAGAGGCCGGTTTGCTGGGCGAGCTTGGCATAGCCATCGGCGGTTTGGATGGCCTGGGCGGTGGCTGCGGCCAGACCGGCAACAGCAGCGCCCGCCATGGCAACGCCCATGACCTTGACGCTGGCGGCCAGGGCGGCAATCCGCTTGTCGACCTGGCCGATTTGCGGGCTGGCGCGGTCAACGGCGTCGATGATGATATTGACTTTGTTTTTATTCATCGCTGTCAATCACCTTGATTTGTGAGGGGTCGCAGTTGGCACAGTCATCGTCACCGGCCTCGCGGCAGGCGCGGCAATAGGCCTCTGCCGGATCTTCTTCGGGGGTTCCGCATAAAAAGCCGATCACTGCTTCTCTAAACAGCCGATCGCGGCCTTTCTCTTTAATCCATGGCTGTGCCTGCTCCGGGGTTACTCCCCAAATGACGGCGTGGCGCTTGGTGATGTCGCCGCAACAGAGGAGGATGACGCATTGCTCGACCCAGTCGGTGTCGTGATCCTGTTCATCAGTTTTGCTGTGACCCCGACCACCAGCTCCATCAGTGACGCAGTCGGGGTTAACTCGAAAAAATCGGTAATGACCTCGGCCACCTGCTCCGGCGGCATGACAAAAGCCAGATGTTGCCCAAGGGCGGCGATATCTTTATCCGCCGGGCTTTTGCCCTGCTTGGTCAGGATGATGGCCAGCAGCTCGTCGAGGCGGTCGGCCAGGGTTGTCACCATCGTGCGGGCGCTGATGACCTCGGGCAGATCGAGCCCCTCGACCAGCCGCGTCAGCTGCTGCCACTGACCAAACACCAGGGGGCGCAGCTCGTAGATCGTGCCGTTGATGGTGTAGGTTTTGATGTGTTCCATGGGTAATCCCTTTTGCAGGGGCAATTCATGAATTGCCCTTACGTGAAATCCGGGGCGATGTAGGCGA
>JBLRWJ010000111.1:6580-8941 GCA_047921315.1 Rhodobacterales bacterium
GCCCTTACGTGAAATCCGGGGCGATGTAGGCGATTCATGAATCGCCCTTACGTGAATCGCCCTTACACAAACGCGCCTCGGTTACACCGTCGCTTGCGTGTTTTTCAGGGTCACCTGGAGGGCGCTTGATCCGGT
This sequence comes from Rhodobacterales bacterium, assembly GCA_047921315.1. Lineage (GTDB taxonomy): Bacteria > Pseudomonadota > Alphaproteobacteria > Rhodobacterales > Rhodobacteraceae > Seohaeicola. Next base: position 6,716 of record JBLRWJ010000111.1, read on the forward strand.
GCCATCCTCAAAATAAGCGACAAAGGGCAACTCGACCAGCACGCCACGGGGGCCGTCAACTGCCGGAGAGCTGGGGGCGTAGGTCAGCTCGGGGATGACGATCTCCAGCGACTCATTGCCTGCGGTGCCAACTCCGGTGCCGAGCTGGTATTTGATCAGCAGGGAACTTTCGGTGTCGTTGATGGCTTTGGTATAGAGCGCCATACTGGTAAAGCGGGCACGCAGGGTGCCGCTGACGGTGACCAGCCCCTCGGGCAGGTCGTCGCGCTCGCCCGCGCCGCCGACGCTGTATTGCTCGGTGTCCAGGTCGTTGTTGATGGTCAGGTTATCGATGCCGACGACGTTGGCAATATCCACCCCGCCCTCCTGGATGGTGGCAATAGCAAAGCCGTCAAAACTCTGCTTGCCGAGGTTGGCGGGGTTGGCATCAAAAACGCCGGTGGCGACAGCTTCCTTGGCACCGACAAAGCTGATGCTCTGGTTCTGGAAGCCCGACGGCGTGACCGAAAAACTCATGCTGGCGACCTTGCAGCCCAGATAACGGAAATACTGACCGATGTCGGCAAAGCCTTTTTCGATCATCAGGCTGGGGAGGGTGTCGCCAATCTTGAAAACGTGGGTATAGGGGGCCGCTTCGCCGCTGGTGGTGACGCTGCCGAGGATGGCCTTCCAGAGCAGGGCATTGTAGGCTTGCAGCTCGGTGACCAGGTTGCCGGCCACGTCGGTGTTGCCACGGATGGCCCGTGAGGGGTTGCGGTCGCCGCGCAGGGTTTGGCTTTGCTCCTGCTCGCGGGTGGCGCGCAGGTCGCAACTGATAAAGTTGACGCGCTGGGCGGCGGGCGTGGTCGGCAGGGTTTTGTAAGCGGTTTCCTGTTGGATCAGGATCTGCGCTTTCGCGCCTCGGGCTTGTGTGCTCATGATTTAGGCTCCTTTTACATTTGCCACAGGGGCGTGTCGTAGGTGATTTCGATGCTGACGCGAGCCCCGGCGTAAACGCGGGCTTTGGCATCCATGTCGAGAGAGTCGCTGATGATCTGTGTCCAGGCGGCCAGGCCGCCAAATGTCGGGTCGATGCCGATACAGGCGCTGACGTCGGCCATCATGGCGCGGGCCATGGCCAGGGGCGTGGCCTGCTGGGTCACTACCACGATGTCGATCTGGAGGGCGTGGCGCTGGTAGCCGATGCTGGTATCATCATCGATGGTTTTGCGCGCCTCCTGGTCGTAGACCACCAGGGCAAAGGGCTCTTTTTGCTCCAGCGGCGTGGTGCGCCACTCTTCCACGGCGCTGCCTGCACTGGTGGCGTAGGTGTACTCCTCGTCGTTATCGAGGGTGATGACGTCCCCTGCAACGATGGTTTTGAGCCGGGTGACCAGGGCATCGATGATCTGCTGTCGGTTACTCACTGGCCGCCTCCCTGAGGGTCAATGTCGCCTCGCCACCCTGTCGGGCAACACCGACAACCGCATAACCCTGATCGCCGATGGTCAATTGTGCGCCGTGCTGCAAGGCCGCTGCCGGAATATCAGCAACGAGACAGTGCAGCTGGGGGCCGGTGGTTTCAATGTCCATGTCGTGCAGATTCGCCCCTTCGGGGAAATTGTCAAACAGCACCCTGGCCGTCACGGGTGCAGGCTCCGCAGCAAAAACCGCCGGGGTGCCAAAATCGGCAATGGCCAAACGTAACGGGAGAAGGGTGTTAATTGCTCCTGCTGTTGTGTGCATAGCGGCCTTTACGATTATGACAGTCCGGGTTACGGCACCGGAAATAGTCGCCCCACCGGCGGCAATAACCCCTGACGTTATGTGTGATCGATGGATGACGGGCTGCCCGGAAACGCCGGCGCCTGGTCCTGACAAATGACCTGCCGTTTCATGTTCAGCGGCTGCTGTAATGATGTCGGATGCCCCTGAAACCTCTGCCGCCTCGGGCAGCAGGCCTCCAGTCGTGGTGTGGTGTTTTGTTCTGTTGCTGTTGGCCGTTAAGTCAGAAACACCTCCAACAATCGACCCTGATACTGTATGCGTGACAGCCGTATTGCCCGTTAACGCTGCACTCCCTGAGACAGTTGACCCGCCGCCGAGCAAAGCCCCTGCTGCGGTGCGTGATCGATGAATGATTGTTTGTCCAGATACAACCGCACCCGACCCAACCACCTCGCCCGCTGTGGCATGTTCAGCCCCCGGCGTAACCCTGTCGGCTGATCCTGAAACCTCAGAAGACAC
>JBLRWJ010000112.1:0-1618 GCA_047921315.1 Rhodobacterales bacterium
TCAAGCAGCTCGGAGGACGCCGCCGGAGAATTTCCACCACTTTCGAGACACGACCCAGTGCGGACGGCGCGCCAGCCATGCCTTCACCTTCGGGGTCTTGTGGGTGGCGTAGTTTTCCATGACGATATGCACGTCCCGCCCCTCGGGCATCCTGCGGTCGAGCTCCTTGAGGAAGTCGAGGAACTCCGTCGCGCGGTGGCGTCTGTAGCACTTCCCGATCACCGCTCCGGTGGCGATGTCGAGGGCGGCAAACAACGATGTCGTGCCGTTTCTGATATAGGTGTGGGTGCGCCGCGCGGCCACGCCGCGGGCCATGGGCAACACCGGTGTTCATTGTCTCCCACAGGGCTTTCAGGGCGGGGGCTGCATGTTCGGGATGGCCGCGCAACTTGGTCAGCAGCCCTGTAAAGCTGCCATGCGGGATCAGATCCACATCCTCGGCAAACATGGTGAACAGGCAGCGCATCAGAAAGTTCGCCACCGCCTGCGGCTCATGGCCCTGACCCTCGAAGGATTTGCCCAGAGCCGCCAGCCTGTCCGCCACCTCGCGGTTGACTTGCGCTGTTACCCTGGCGGGGTCCGGCGCATGCGGATCGGTCCAGATGCTGCGCAACCTGTCGCGGATGTCAGGGTTGCGCAGGTCATCCATGATGATGCGGGAGCGGTTGCCATCGGGAAACTGCGTATAGCCCTGCCCTGTTGCCGGACTTTGGCGAGCGGCCTTTCAGGCGCGGATGATGCCCACGCTGCCTGACGCCCGGCAACAGGGCCGCGCTATGCGTTGCTGACCTGTTCGAACTGTCCGCAGTCCATCAAAAAGCTGTAGCCCTCGCGGATATCCCGGGCCAGCAACGCCGCAGCGCCATCGCCATCCCCCTCCTCCAGGCATTTTACGATATCATCGTGATAATCCAGCTCCAGAATGCCGCGCAGGTCATTATCGAACTGTCCGCTGAACTGGCGCAGAAATGGCCCGACCTGCAGCCAGAGTGTCTCGATCAGAAACAACAAGGACGGAGAGCCGCAGGCGGTATATATGCTGAATTTGAAATCGTGGTTATGCAGAAGATAGGCGTCAATATCCTGATCTTCGGCAGCGGCGGTCAAGGCAACCGCCACCTGACGCAGCCGCAGCAGCCCGGCGCGGTCCAGCCCGGATACCGCTTTGCGCGTTGCTTCGGGTTCACAGATCAGACGCGTTGTCATGAGATCCGAAAAGCGCGCACGCGTCATCGCAGGCAGGACCATAGAGCCGTTGGCCATCTGGTCCAAGGCGCGCAAAGCCTGCAACCGCATCAGCGCAGTACGCACCGGCATATCGCTGGTGCCCAACTCCCGCGCCAGCTTGCGCGAGGTCAGCTTGCGCCCCGGCGCGATCTGGCCGGACATCAGCGCATGACGCAGCTTTTCATAGACCTGTTCGTGAAGCGGCTGCGTTTCAATGGGACTAAGGCCAATCAAAGGTTGATTTTTCATGGGTGACTCGCAATCGCAAAACGCATATTTATCATAGCGTTGTGCCGTAAAGCTGCCACTCAATCTCGGTCACCGTGATGGCCAAGGCATCATGTTCACCACGTTTGACAGCAGCAAACATCTGATGCAGCGGCGCGCCCAG
>JBLRWJ010000112.1:1718-4733 GCA_047921315.1 Rhodobacterales bacterium
CCCAGAGCGACAGCCGCAACCAGATAGGGGTTGGCATCCACACCGGCCACACGGTGTTCAAAATGCCGCGAGGCGGGCATCCCCCGACCGGCGGTATAGAGGCCTTCCAATTCGTGGCGGCGGATCATCTTGCCGCGCCCGACGCCGTGCAGATCGCTCAACACAATGTCGATCGCCTGCACATCGGGATAGGCTTCCAGAAAGCGGCACGCCTCGGCGGCGGGGGCGCGTGCTGGCATGGCAGATTGCAATCTCGTCATATCATGTCCTTTGGAAGGCTATGGCTTTGTCACCATGGCGCAATCGCGCGCCATATGCGGCATGGGCCTCCCCTCCTCTCTCTGATTCATGCCTTATTTTTGTGATCGCATAAACCGGCGCACATCAAATATATGCCATCGCTTGCAAACAATGTCATTTTATCATTGGAAATATTATGCTTACACTCGACAAACACCAACATCGCGCCGTTTTTATGCGATCGCAAAAATCAAAGTACCGGAAGGGAACGGATGCAGCCCACCGCACAAATCGCCATATTGGGTGCCGGGCTGATCGGGTCGGCATGGGCGGCGCTGTTTCAGCATTATGGTGCGAATGTGCACATCTGGGATCCAGTGCCGGATGCCTTGGCCGGCATATCGGACCGCATGGCCAAACCGCTGGCGCAGTTATCCCGGATCGCACCGGAAGCAGGGCCGCTGGGCATTGTCACACGATGCGATACCTTGGCCCAAGCGATCGCCGGTGCGGATCTGATACAGGAAAACGCACCCGAAGACATCGCCACCAAACATGCGCTTTACGCCAAGATAGAGCCGTTGATGCGGCCGGGGGCGATACTGGCCTCCTCCACCTCGGCGCTGACATGGTCAGAGCTCGGCCCCGGCCTGCATGATCCGGCAAGGCTGATCACGGCGCATCCGTTCAACCCGCCGCATCTTGTGCCGCTGGTCGAAACCTACGGCATCGATCACGCACGCCTTGACCGGGCCGAGGCCATCTATCGCATGGCAGATCGCGTTCCGGTGCGCCTGACAAAGGACGCGACAGGCCATATCGCCAATCGGCTGGCTTCGGCTCTTTGGCGCGAGGCGGTGTTCATGGTTCAGGAAGGCATCGCGGATGTCGAGGCGATAGACAGCGCCTTGATCAACGGTCCCGGTCTGCGCTGGTCCGTGGTGGGCGCGCATATGGCCTATCATCTGGGCGGCGGCTCTGCTGGCATGGCCGGATATCTGGCACATCTTGGCCCCAGTCAGGAACGGCGCTGGTCTGATCTGGGCGCGCCCTCGCTGACACCTGATGTGCAGGCGGCATTGATTGCAGGCACCGAAAGAGAAGCCGCCGGGCGGAGCATGTCAGAGCTTGAGGCAATCCGAGACCATGCATTGATTGCCGCCTTGCGCGCCCGCAAAGAGGCACCGCATGTCTGAACAGATGAAACATACCTACCCCCCTGACCAAGCCCCGCATCGGTGCCATGCGCATGCGGCAACGTTGCTTTTCAACATCCCGAAAGGATCGCTCCATGAATGATCTTCCCAATATCTCGCTTGCCGATATGGACAAGATGAGCCTTTTCCATCCAGTCAGTTCCATTGACGATTTGCAAAAGCACGGGCCGCAAATTTACACCGCCGCAACCGGGGTTGAAGTTACGCGGGACAGTGGCCAGACCCTTCTGGATATGGGGGCCGGGCTTTGGTGCGTGAATATCGGCTATGGTCGATCTGAACTGGTCAAGGCCGGGGCCGATGCGATGCAAGCCCTGAGTTTTCAGCATTTCTTCGGTGGCGCATCGGCAGAGCCGACAATCCGTCTGGCCGACAGGCTGCTGTCACTGTTCCGTGATACCGTTCCGGGGTCAGATATGGCGCGGGTGTTTTTTGGCAATTCCGGTTCGGATGCCAATGATACGGCGATGAAACTGGTCACCTATTACAACAACCTGCGCGGCAAACCGGCAAAGAAAAAGATCATCTCGCGCAAGGGGGCGTATCACGGCCTGACCATGGCATCCGGCAGCCTGACCGGGATCGAGGGGTATCACACGGCCTTTGATCTGCCGATCGCCGGTGTGCTGCACACATCCTGCCCGCATCACTTCGCCTTTGCCCACAAAGACGAAAGCGAGGCAGCGTTTACCCACCGTCTGGTTGCAGAGCTGGAAGATATGATCGCCCGCGAAGGCGCAGACACAATCGCCGCCTTCATCGCCGAGCCTGTGATGGGCACAGGCGGTGTTCTCTTGCCCCCCGAGGGGTATTTCGCGCGCATTCAGGAGGTGCTGGATCGCCACGATATCCTGTTGATCGCGGATGAGGTGATCACCGGATTTGGCCGCACAGGACAATGGTTCGGCAGCGGCACCTATGGCCTGCGCCCGGATATCGTATCGCTCGCCAAAGGGCTGACCAGCGCCTATTTCCCGATGTCTGCCTCCATCATCTCCAACCGGATGTGGGATGTGTTTGCGGGTGCCTCCGAAGAAAGGGGCGCGGTGATGCATGGCTTTACCTATTCCGGTCACCCCGTCGGGGCGGCTGTTGCGCTTGCCAATCTCGAAATCATAGAACGTGAGAACATGGTTGAAAATGCGGCGCGGCTGGGTCCTGTTTTGCTGGATGCGCTGCGCAACGCTGTGGGGGATAATCCGCATGTGGGCGATATTCGCGGCATCGGATTGATGGCTGGCGTGGAGTTTGCGGGCTTTCCTGCAGGCACCGCGCCGCACAAACTGGTGGCGAAACACGCGATGGACGCAGGCGTTTTGACGCGCGGCTTGCCCTTCATGCCCGTCACATCCTTCTCGCCCCCGCTTTGCGTGACCGAGGCCGAGATTACCCAGGCAGCGGTGCGCTATGCCAAAGCGCTGAAGGCCGCAACCCCTGCGCTTGACGCGCTGAGGGGCTGAAACCTCCGTTGCCGCAAGTCACAGGTTTTGGTGCGGCATCGCTGCTCAGCACCGCATCTCAAGGCTTGTGGCATAGGTCATCGCCCTGTGGCCCCCTG
>JBLRWJ010000112.1:4833-8885 GCA_047921315.1 Rhodobacterales bacterium
AACTTGGCTGCAATTTGCCAGCAATTCTATCTGTTAACCCGGCGGCAACGCCTGTGCGCCTAAACCTTGCCTTGGGTGAGTAAGAAGGTGGTGGAAATGGGGACGCAATCAAATGCGGCACCAGTCATCATCAAACGGAAGAAAGTTGTTGCAGGCGGCGGGCACCACGGTGGGGCGTGGAAAGTGGCTTATGCCGACTTTGTCACTGCAATGATGGCTTTCTTCATGTTGATGTGGCTGCTGAATGCAACAACGGAAAATCAGCGCAAGGGGCTTGCGGATTACTTTACGCCAACGGTGGCGATCAACCGTGTGTCCGGCGGGGGCGATGGCGCCTTCGGGGGAGACAGTATTTTTTCAGAAGATGTGTTGCTGCGCATGGGCACTGGCGCAACCAGTTTGCGGCCCACGGAAAGCGATCGTGCAAAAGGGGCGATGAACGACGAAGGACAAGGCAAGGCCGAACTCCAGAAGGTTCAGGAAGCTTTTGATGCCATGGTCGCCCGAAGCGGGCTTCCCATCGAAACGCTCAGACATATGGCAACCCGCATGACCGATGAGGGGCTGGTGATCGAGCTTTTTGATCTACCTGATGCCTATCTTTTCGATCCGCAGACAGACCAGGCCACAGATCTGCTCAAGGATCTGGCAAATCTGCTGCGCCGCGCGTTTGATCTGGTGATAAATCCGGTTGCTATTGAAGGCCATGTTGAATCGCGTCCCATCGTCTTTTCAGAAAGGCCGATGTGGCGGTTATCGACCAGCCGGGCAGACAGGATGCGCATGCTGATGCAAGATGCCGGATTGGACGAAATGCGCGTTTCCCGTGTTGTGGGCCACGCTGATCGCGTTCCAATGGCGGCCAATCCCATGGCAGTTCGCAATAACAGGCTGGAGATGATTTTGCTTTTGATGCCGGATTAATCGTGTCTGTGATGGTCCGGGAAAGGAAAAATCGCGCTGATATTTCGCTGTTAGCCTGCTGTTAAGTTACAGCCTGTATGGATTGATGAAAGCGGATCGACAAAGCAAAAAGGCGTGTCCATGACCATTTCATCCTCCCTGAATGCCGGTGTTGCCGGCTTGTCTGCCAATGCCAGCAGACTTGCCACTATCTCGGACAATATCGCGAACTCATCTACCTACGGCTACAAGCGTATGCAGGCGGATTTCCATTCGATGGTGATTTCTTCCAACGGTGGAAATTATTCTGCCGGTGGTGTCAAGGCCACCTCCCAGCGCCTGATCGACCAGCGCGGTTCCCTTGTCCCGACAAGTAATCCAACCGATCTTGCCGTGCGGGGCCGTGGCTTCCTACCTGTTATGTCCGCGTCTGAATTGGCCATCGGGAACGGACAGCAGATGATGCTGGCAACCACAGGATCGTTCCGCACCGACAGCGAGGGCTTCCTGAAAACAGAAACCGGTTTAGTACTGCTTGGCTGGCCTGCCCTACCTGATGGCACCATCCCGACCATGCCACGTGACACAAATGCCGGTTTGCGCCCTGTGCAGATCAATGTGAACCAATTCTCGGGCGATCCAACAACGCGCATGTCTCTGGCCGTCAACCTGCCCGCAACTGACACGGATTCAACCGCCGTGGCAAATCCGCGGGAACTTTCGGTAGAGTATTTTGGCAATCTGGGCACATCCGAAAGCCTCCAAATCCAGTATCGCCCCACCATTCCCGCGACAGGAACGTCCAATCAATGGACGCTGGAGATCCGGGATACTGCAACACCCGGCGTGGTCATCGGTGAATATACGCTTGATTTCGATGATAGCCACGCCGCTGGCGGCACGCTAAGCGCGGTCACCACGGTTGCAGGCGGTGCGTATGACGCAGCAAGCGGATCCTTCATCGTCAATGTGGCGGGCGGCCCCATGGAAATCAGCATCGGGCGCATTGGCGCCTCGGATGGTGTGACACAATTGTCAGATACATTCGCGCCCGTCTCGATTTCCAAGGACGGCTCGCCCGTGGGCAACATGACCTCGGTGGAGGTGGATGCCAACGGGTTTGTCTATGCGTTCTTTGACACAGGGATTACGCGGCGGATCTACCAGATTCCGCTGATAGACATGCCCAACCCCAACGGGATGGTGGCCTTGGATAATCAAACCTACCTCCCCTCCCCGGAAAGCGGGACCTATTTCCTCTGGGATGCCGGGGATGGACCGACGGGGGATATCGTATCCTACGCACGCGAGGAATCCGCGACGGATGTTGCAGGGGAATTGACCGACATGATCCAGACCCAACGCGCCTATTCCTCAAACGCCAAGGTGATCCAGACAGTGGATGAGATGCTACAAGAAACCACCAATATCAAACGCTAACGCCGCGGTTGCACGCTCCTCTCAAAATGGCTGAAAAGGACAGAACATGACCATATCAGGCGCCCTGTCAAACGCGCTCAGCGGGCTAAATGCTGCCTCTCGTTCTGCCGAAATTGTGGCTTCGAACATCGCCAATGCAACAACTGAAGGATATGCTGCCCGCTCGCTTGTGCTGTCTTCACATTCCCTTGGCGGTGTCGCCGTTCAGGGTGTTCAGCGATCGATTGAGCCATCTCTTCTTGCGGACCGTCGTCTCGCGGACGCGGCGCAAGGATATCAGACAGAGATAACAACGACGCTCAAACGCATGGAGGATTTGGTTGGCGGCCCACTCGAAGTGGGATCTCTCTCCATCCAGACAAGCGCGTTTGAAGCGGCCCTGATCGAAGCTGCAAGCCGGCCAGAATCAACAGAGCGTCTTGATCGCGCAGTCGAGAGCGCAGAGTCGCTCGCCCGGAAAATCAGAGACATCTCAACCGGCATTCAAACCATCCGCACGACAGCAGACCGTCGTATTGCCGATCAGGTCTCGCAACTGAACAATGATCTTGAGGAAGTGCGCCTGCTGAACAAGCGTATTGTGTCGTTCACAGCACAAGGGCTCGAAACAGCGCCACTTCTGGATGCACGACAAGGGCTGATAGATCGGATTGCCACCGTGGTGCCCGTGACAGAGGTTCCGCGGGACAAGGGTTCAATTGCTCTGTTCACACCGGGCGGCGCGATCTTGCTGGACATAACCGCAGCCAAGATCGGTTTTACGCAAAGTAACCTTGTCACCCCGCACATGACGCAATCGGGCGGCACCCTCTCAGGTTTGACCATCAACTCCATTCCCATTTCGACAGATCCAGATGACGGACCATTGCGTGGTGGACGCCTTGCCGCTGCATTTGAGGTACGCGACAAGCTAACCGTCACCATGCAGCAGCAACTTGATTCAACAGCAAGAGACCTGATCGAAAGGCTGGCCGAACCCGGTTTAGACAATACCCTGACTCCAGGTCAACCTGGCCTTTTTACGGATGCAGGGCTTGCATTTGATCCCGCTTTGGAAACTGGTTTGGCGCAACGAATTGCCGTTAACCCCACAATTTTGTCCACACAAGGCGGGCAATCATGGCGGTTGCGTGATGGTATCGGTGCCTTGCAACCCGGCCCAAGTGGGGAGGCAAGCCTGCTGCACGCATTGACAGATGCATTGGCCTCAAGGAGGGCTCCGGCATCCGGCAGCTCAACCCAAGAAGCATACACTTTCCCAGAACTCACGACCAGGGTGCTTTCAGGTATCGCGGCCACGCGGCAATTCGCAGAGGAGCGCCAAATCTATGCCACGACGCGTGCCTCAGCCTTAAAACAGGCAGAATTAGAGCGTGGGGTAGATACGGACGACCAATTGCAGAGGCTGTTGAAAATTGAACAGGCCTATGCGGCGAACGCGCGCGTTATCCAGACAGTGGGCGAAATGATGGACAGTTTGTTGAGGATTTAACCATGACTATGATATCATTAGGAGATTTGGCACAATCTGCCATGCTGCGTCGCCACAACGTGCAGCTAAGACAAGACGTAGCCCAACTTTCACAGGAAGTGACAACCGGCCTCTCCGCCAACCTGGCAAAGCACCTGAGCGGAGATTTCACCTATCTTTCAGAGATTGAGCGCAATCTGACAGTACTCAAGAGCCATCGCACTTCTGCATTGGAGGC
>JBLRWJ010000113.1:0-8739 GCA_047921315.1 Rhodobacterales bacterium
CTAAGCTGCGGGCATTTTCAGAGGCCGGGAAAACGGCAGGCCGCTAAGCCCTTGCATTTCACATCGTCTGGCGGCCATTTACCGATAGGTAAACCGTCAAGCCCAAGCGGGAGCGCTGCACCATGATACAACCCTTTGCCATTTTGTTGCTATGCCAGCTGATCGGTGAAACCTTGGCCCGCGGGCTGGGCCTGCCGGTGCCCGGGCCTGTGCTGGGCATGGCGCTGTTGCTGGCGGGATGTATCACGTTCCCCAAACTGGCCGCGATGGTGATTCCCGCCGCACAGGGCATTCTGGCGCATCTGTCGCTGCTGTTCATTCCGGCCGGGGTAGGGGTGATCAGCCATCTGGATGTGCTGGGCAATCTGGGGGCGGAATTGCTGATTGTGATCGTGGCCAGCACCGCCCTGGCGCTGGTTGCGGGGGTGCTGACCTTTGTTGCCGTGGCGTGGCTATGTGGTGACAACGCCACGCCCGCAGAGCCGCAGCCATGAACGCGCCGCCCCTGCCCGCCTCTCTGGCCGCACCTTTACCGCTGCCGGATATCTGGTCTTACCTAAGCAGCGGGCCGCTGTTGTGGCTGACGGCAACGCTGGTGGCCTATCTGATCGGAGACGGGCTGTCGCGCCTGTCCGGCCGCAACCCGCTGGTCAATCCGGTGCTGGTGGCGATGATCCTGCTGGGCGGGCTGTTATGGGGGACACGCACGCCCTATGCGGCCTATTTCGAAGGGGCGCAGTTTGTGCATTTCATGCTGGGGCCTGCCACTGTTGCACTGGCGCTGCCGCTTTACATCAACCGCGCACAGATCAGGCGGGCGATGCTGCCGATGCTGGCGGCGTTGATGGCAGGCTCGGTCACCGCCATTCTGTCTGCCTTGTGGATCGCTACCGCGCTGGGGATTGACGGGCCTGTCTGGCTGTCGCTTGCGCCCAAATCCACCACCGCGCCTGTCGCCATCGGGATTGCCGAACAGATCGGCGGTTTGCCGACCTTGACGGCAACGCTGGTGATCCTGACAGGGATCGTGGGCGCGGTGATCGTGACACCGCTGATGCGGCTGATGCGCATCCGCGACTGGCGGGCGCGGGGCTTTGCCGTGGGGGTGGCCGCGCACGGGATTGGCACGGCGCGCGCCTTTCAGGTCAATGACACGGCGGGGGCCTTTGCCGGGATCGGGATGGGGCTGAATGCCTTGCTGACAGCGGTTCTTGCGCCCTATGTCGTGGCCTTGCTGAACTGATCCCCCCAGATTGCTGTTGTCGGGCCGCAATGCTGGTCATATGATTTGACCAATTAATCGGAGGCCTCCATGCCGTTCCAATCGGTCCAACCCGAGAAAATCTCGACCAATGTGACGCATCAGATCGAATTGCTGATCCTGCGGGGTATTCTGCGCCCCGGTGAGCGGCTGCCATCCGAGCGTGAGCTGTCCGAACGGCTGGGCATATCGCGCCCGTCCCTGCGCGAGGCCGTGGCCGAGTTGCAGGAAAAGGGCCTGCTGACCAGCAAGGCAGGCGCGGGGATTTATGTGGCTGAGGTGCTGGGCGGGGCCTTTTCCCCTGCGCTGATCCGGCTTTTTGCCGCCTATGACGAGGCGGTCTTTGATTATATCGCCTTCCGCCGCGATATGGAGGGGCTGGCCGCAGACCGTGCCGCGCGGCTTGGCTCGGACACTGATCTGCGTGTGATACAGGCGATCATGGACAAGATGGTGCTGGCCCATACCAAGCGCGATCCGGCGAATGAGGCCTTGCTGGATGCCGATTTCCATCTGTCGATCATCGAGGCCAGCCATAACGTGATCATGTTACATATGATGCGGTCGATGTATGATCTGCTGCGCGAGGGCGTGTTCTACAACCGTCAGATCATGTTTCGCCAACGCAGCACCCGCGATACCCTGCTAGAGCAGCACAGCGCCATCAATGACGCGATACAGGCCCGCGATCCTGCCGCCGCACGCAAGGCGGTTGAGGCGCATCTTGATTTTGTCGAGCAAGCCCTGACCGAGCAAAAAAAGGCCGAGCGTCATGAGGCGATTGCGCGCCAGCGATACGAGCATGAGCAGCGGCGGTAATAGCCTGTGATATGCAGGCAAAGACCTCTGCATGTCACCGTTCCGGCCCCAGGATGAGGGCAGCGCCTGCCTGGGCTGGCGCTCTGGCGGGCCGGGGCCGGGGGGCAGGCAGGCGCTGCCCGGCGGTGCCGCCGGGCGGGGGAAATCGGCGATGGCGCGTGTTATGCAGAGGTTTTAGGCAGGCTGTTGCAAGAAAAAACCCCGCATCCAGTAATGCGGGGTTCTTGCGTTCTGTAGACCTGTTCGCACTGGCTGGGTTTGCACTACTCAGCCAAGCATCACCGCAAGATGATCAGTGCAGCTTGGCCTCAACAACACCAATGCCATCTTCGATCAGTTTGTTACCATCAGCGGCCGTCATCTGCTTGGCGATCACGTCACGGGCGGCGCCAATCGCGATGATCACGGCACGGTCACGCACCTCTTTGATGGCGGCGGCCTCGGCTGAGGCGATCTGGTCTTCGGCGGCTGCAATGCGGCGGGCGATGGATTTCTTCAGGTCTTCCTTGGCTTGAGCGGCGGCATTTGCCGCCTCATCCTTCGCTTGGGCCACGATACGGTTGGCCTGTTCCTGCACCTCTTTTTGCTTGCGCTCATACGAGGCGAGAAGGGTCTGCGCCTCTTCGCGCAGGGCGCGGGCCTCATCCAGTTCAGACCGGATCGCCGTGGCGCGCTTGTCCAGCAGGCCGCCGATCAGGGCGGGCACCTTGAAGTAAACCACGATCCCGATGAACACGAGGAAGGACACCAACACCACGAAATCGGTGTTGCGCAGGGAAAAGAACGGACCCTCCGCCGCAAGGGCCTGACCGGAGGTCAGGGCCAGCGCAGCAGGGGCCAGCAAAGCGGGGGCGATAAACAGCTTGCGCATAGGATCAGCCTTTCATCCGGGCGTTGACCGCAGCGGTCACGGTGCGACCATCCGCGGTGCCACCCATGGCGGCAACGATTTCTTTCGCGGTGCCTTTGGCCACTTCGGTCACGTTTTCCAGCGCAGAGGCGCGGATTTCGGCGATGGCCTTCTCACCCTCGGCGGCGCGGGCAGCGATTTCGGCATCCGCTTTCGCAATCGCCTTGTTCAGATCGGCCTGAATATCAGCCTTGGTCTCTTCGATAATGCGGTTCGCCTCGACGCGGGCATCGGCCAGCGCTTTGTTGTAGGCGGCTTCGGCCTCGACAGCTTTGGCCTTGAGCGATTCTGCCGCAGCAATATCATTGGTGATGGTGCCCTGACGTTCGGCCAGAACGGCACCAATACGCGGCAGCGCAATGCGGGACAGGATCATGTAGATCACGACCAAAGCCACGAGCAGCCAGAAGATCTGGTTGCCGAAGGTCGAAAAATCCAGTTGCGGCATGCCAGGGCCGGTTGCAGCGCCGGTTGGTTCGGTTGCCATGTCGTTCTCCCTTGGGAAACGTGCCGTCGTGATAGGGTGGATGGATGGGCCAGACAGGCCCATCCGATCGTTGGTTACGTCGTCTGGATCAGACGGCGAACATCAGCAGCAGAGCGACGAGGAACGAGAAGATCCCCAAGGCTTCTGCGAATGCGATGCCGATGAACAGCGTGGCGGTCTGACCGGCTGCGGCAGACGGGTTGCGCAATGCGCCCGCCAGGAAGTTGCCGGCAACGTTGCCCACACCGAGGGCGGCAAGGCCCATGCCCAGCGCCGAGATGCCGGCGCCGATGAACTTGCCCATTTCTGCGATATCGCCTTCCATTTGAAGTCTCTCCTTGGTTGGAATGGCTGGATTAATCCGGACCTTAGTGATGGGGATGAAGCGCGTCCTTCAGATAGACGCAGGTCAGGATGGTGAACACATAGGCCTGAATGAAGCAGACCAATATTTCGAGGCCGTACATCGCGACAACACCCAGAATGGCGAGCGGCGAGAGGGCGACAATACCCGCGAATGCGGCGAAAACTTTAACCACGGCGTGACCCGCTGTCATGTTGCCGGCAAGACGGATGGAATGGCTGACGGGGCGCACGAAGTAGCTGATCACCTCGATCAGCGCCAACACGGGGCGCAGGGCCAAAGGCGCGCTGGTGACCCAGAACATGCCCAGAAAGGCGGGGCCATTCTTGACGAAACCAAGGATGGTGACCGACAGGAACACCGCCATCGCCAGCACGCCGGTGACGGCGATATGGCTGGTGGTGGTAAAGGCCAGCGGGATCAGGCCCAGAAAGTTCGAAAACAGCACGAACATGAACAGGGTCATGATATAGGGAAAATATTTCAACCCGTCCTTGCCGGTGACGTCCTCGACCATTTTGTAGACAAAGCCATAGGCCAGTTCGCCGATCGACTGGCTGCGCGACGGAATGACAGCGCGGCGCGATGTGCCGGTGACCAGCAGCAAGGTGATCCCGAGGATCGCAAGCGCCATCCAGAGGGTCACATTCGTCGGGGTATACCAGTTGACCACGTCGCCGCCGAACAGCGGTTTGACAATGAATTGCGCCATAGGGTCAAAGTAAAGACCTGTGCCGCCGCTTGCATCTGTCGCCATGACCTGTCCCTCTTGTCGTCAGCCCTTGGGGGCGTCTGCCGTATCGGCCGCATCGGCCTGTTGCTTTATCTGTGCCTCTTGCGCGGAGCGGAGCATCGTCTTGATCCCCGCCGCAAGGCCCAGCAATGTAAAGAGCACCAGAAAGATCGGGAGAGTCCCGAACAGGCTGTCCAGCCCGTATCCGATGCCGAAACCGATCCCGAGACCGGCCACAAGCTCTATCACCATGCGCCAGGCCAGATTGGCCTGGGAATAGTGTTCATCCACGCGGGGCTTGGGCGCTTGCGCTGCTTTGGCCGCAGCGATCCGTGCCTCTAGCGCGGCCAGTTGCCGTTGCTGATCCGGACCCGTCACGCCAGTTTCCCCCTTGGGATGGTTGGCGCATTGCTAAGCGCAGGGCGGCTGCGAGTCAAGCGCCCTTGCCGCAGCGCCGCATTTGGTGCAAGCTGTTGTTTTATTGGATATTTATAGCAAGAAGAAACAGTGGGCAGGCGTGGTGGCGCGGCCAATCAAGGGGGCGGGCGGCGCGCGGGCATATTCAACCATCCGGTTGACGATTGCCGGGAGTGGGGCTTAATGGCGCGATGAGCCATCCACTTGATACTGTCTTTGCCGCTTTGGCCGATCCGACCCGCCGCACGATCCTGTCGATGCTGCTGGAGGATGATATGGCAGTGACGGATGTGGCCGAACCTTTTGCGATGAGCCTTGCGGGGATTTCCAAACATCTGGGTATTCTGGCTGGCGCGGGGCTGATCACGCAGGAAAAGCGGGGCCGCGTGAAGTGGTGCAAGCTGGAACCTGACGCGCTGCGCGCCGCCAGCGTGTGGATGCAGGGGTTCGGGCAGTTCGAGCCGGTCCATCTGGATGCTTTCGAGCGGTTTCTGACGGCGGAACTGTCCGATGATGATACAACGCAGACCGAAAACGTCCGTCAGGACGATTGAGGGGTCAGGGTGATTGAGGAGCCGGGGCAGGCTTGGCCTTATGTCCGGGCGTATCGTCGCGCAGCAACAGCAGCAGCGCCAATACCGTCAGGACGATCCCGCCCAGCACCCAGACCGTAGGCAGGCCGTTGCCAAGGCTGTATTCAAACGCGATGACCCAGCTGGGTGTCAGATAGGTGTAGGCCATCACCTTTGCCGAAGGCAGGTGCATCGTGGCATATTGCAGCAACACAAAGGTCGTCGCGCTGGCAAAGACCGCGATATAGGCCAGCGTGATCCAGACAATGGCCGGCAGCGCGAGCCAGTCCGTGGTGCGGATTGCGGGCCAAGCCCATAGCGTCACCAGCACCCCACCGCCCAGCAGCATGCCAAAGGTGAATACCACCGCAGGTTCGCCACGGTTCAGTTTGCGCACCATTGGGGTATAGATGGCGTGAGCGATGCAGCCGATGAAAAAGATCGCCTCGCCGCGCCCCACCTCAAACCGTGCCAGCGCGGCCAGATCGGCGCGGAAGATCACCCAGACCGCCCCCGCTGCACCAGTCGCCAGCGCCAGCGCCATGCGCGGCGTTGTGATTTGCCGCAGCAAGACCCAGCCCGCGACAGCAGACATCACCGGCGTCAGCGTGAACACAGCGGATGCCGAGACTGCTTGTGCGGTTTTCAGCCCCTCGAACATCAGCACAAAATAGATGCCGAACATCCCCCCCAGCACCAGATAGCGCCATGGCGCGTGAAAGGCGCGGCGCGGCAGGCCGGTGGTGAGCAAGGCAGCTGTGCCCACAAGAGCTGCGGCCAGCCAGAAACGCAGCGCGGTGAGGGCGGCAGGATCAACATGGGGGGCGGCCAGAACACCCAGCGAGAAACTGCCCGCGACCAGCGCGGAGAACAGCAGCATCGCCAGATGCCCGCGCATGGCACCTGTCAAGTGCGGGATCATGCGCCGGGTGCCCCTGCCCCGTTCTGCGCGGCCGCCCCGCCCCTTGCATGGGCTTTGAGGAAGGACAAAAAGGTCTGCACTTTGGTCGTGCGATGCAGATCGACATGGGTGACAAGCCACAGTGCCGCCTCCCATTCGGGGCGGAAGGGGGCGATTTCCAGCAGTTCGGGGTGCAGATCCGCCTCCCATTGGCTGAGAAAGCCGATCCCCATTCCCCCCACGATCGCCATTTCCAGCGCGCTCATATCAGTGCTGCGAAAGATCACGTTCTCTTGGGGGATGCTATTCCAGAGCCATTGATTGAACGGCGCGCGGTTGGATTTATCATCATTGGAGACAAAGCAGTGGTTGGCGAAATCATCGGGGCCGTCCGGCAGGCCGTGCCGGTCTGCATAGGCGGGGGCGGCGAATAGCGCAGGTTGCATGCTGATAAAGGGCTGCACCACATTATCGGGCTGGTCGGGCACGCTGCCCGCGCGGATCGCGACATGTGCCTCGCCATATTCCAGACGGAACAGCCGCTCGCCCGTCAGGTAGCGCAGCACAATGCCGGGATGGGCGGCGCGGAACGCGGCCAGCACCGGCAGGATCAGCGCATCCAGCCCGGCCAGCGAGGTGATCACCAGATCGCCGGTCACATCCTTGCCATGCCCTTTGATCCGGCCTGCCAGTTGGGCAAATTGATCATCGGTGGCGGCCGCCACGCGCAGCAGATCCTCGCCCGCCTCGGTTGCGGTATAGCCGCGCGGGTGGCGCTGGAACAGTTTGACGCCCAGCCGTTGCTCCAGCGCGTCGATATGGCGGATCACGGTGGCATGGTGGACGCCCAGCACCTCGGCTGCGCCGCTGACCGTGCCCATGCGCGCGACGTGATAGGCGGTTCTGATCTCATCCCAGTTGTCCATTGGCGGGGTCTCCTTGGGCTGTTGCGGCGGTGTTCTGTGCATCCATGAACATAGGGTGATAAAAACGCGGGTCGCGCGGCAATGACAAGGGCCAAACCAGGGTGTCGGGCTGTGGATGCTTGACTCGGTCAGGCAGGCGGCTTAAAGGCTGCGCCATCCCGGAGGTCTGTCAGAGCTTCCGGTCCCTTGGGCGTGGCCCGGGATCGCCCCCCGTCAGCGCGTTGCGCCCACGGGGGCTGTTTCGGTTTTCAGCCAAAGGGTTTTCAGCCAGGGGGTTTTCTCCGTGGCGGGAAAGATTGGCAAATGGGGCGGCGCTTCTTATCTGAAGTGTCAAATGCAACGGGCGAAGGAGCCGTTTAGATGTTTGAAAATCTGTCCGAACGCCTGTCCGGTGTGTTTGACCGGCTGACCCGCCAAGGCGCGCTGTCTGACGAGGATGTGAAAACCGCCCTGCGCGAAGTGCGCGTTGCCCTGCTGGAGGCGGATGTATCGCTGCCCGTGGCGCGGGATTTTGTGGCGGCGGTGCAGGCCAAGGCAACCGGACAGGCGGTGACAAAATCGGTCACGCCCGGCCAGCAGGTTGTCAAGATCGTGCATGACGCGCTGGTCGAGACCCTGACAGGATCGGAAGATCCCGGCGCGCTGAAGATTGATAACCCGCCTGCCCCGATCCTGATGGTCGGCCTGCAAGGCTCTGGCAAGACCACGACGACAGGCAAGCTGGCCAAGCGGCTGAAGGAGCGGGATGGCAAGCGGGTGCTGATGGCCTCGCTCGATATCTACCGTCCCGCCGCGATGCAGCAGTTGCAGATTCTGGGCCAACAGATCGGGGTGGATACCCTGCCAATCGTGGCGGGCGAAACTGCCGTGCAGATCGCCAAACGCGCCAAGACGCAGGCCAGCCTTGGCGGCTATGATGTATATCTGCTGGATACCGCAGGCCGCTTGCAGATCGACCAGACATTGATGCAGGAAGTGGCTGACGTATATGCAGCGGTCAAGCCGCGCGAGACGCTGCTGGTGGTGGACGGTCTGACAGGTCAGGTCGCCGTTGAGGTCGCCGAGGAGTTTGACGCCAAGGTCGGTATCTCCGGCGTGATCCTGACGCGGATGGATGGTGACGGGCGCGGCGGTGCGGCCCTGTCGATGCGCGCGGTGACGGGCAAGCCGATCCGTTTCGTCGGTCTGGGCGAGAAGATGGACGCGCTGGAAACATTCGAGCCGCAGCGCGTGGCGGGCCGTATCCTTGGCATGGGCGACATTGTCGCGCTGGTCGAGAAGGCCCAGGAAACCATCGAGGCCGAACAGGCCGAGCGGATGATGAAGCGCTTCCAGAAGGGTCAGTTCAA
>JBLRWJ010000114.1:0-8686 GCA_047921315.1 Rhodobacterales bacterium
TAGAGAGCATATTGCGTTCAATTGAATTCACCCCGCAGAATGAACGCGTTGTTCGTCGAAAACGCTGCCTCATTCTGCAAGGTGAATGCATGAATTGAATAAAACGAAATAAGCTTTAATCGGGTGCTATTGTATTCCAATACTTGAATATCAATCCTGATCAGTGTATATTCTGCGTGAACGCAGCGCCATATCGGGGCCGCTCTGACAAAGGATATAGATAATGACACTTGATCGTAGCGTGATGATGTTTGCCGGTTTCATGGTTCTGCTCAGCGTGGTTCTGACGGCGCTGGTATCGCCGCTGTTCATGTGGTTCACCGTGTTCATCGGTGTCAACCTGATCCAGTCATCCATCACAGGCTTTTGCCCTGCGGCCACGATTTTCCGTAAAATGGGCATCAAAAGCGGTTGCGCTTTCAAGTAATCCACTTGACCTGACGCGATACTAAAAAAGGGCGCTATCAGCGCCCTTTTTTGTATGATCGCCGCGTTACAGCACTGTGACCACGGTGCCGACAGGGACGCGCTCATACAGGTCGATCACATGTTCATTGATCATCCGGATGCATCCGTTTGACACAGAGCGGCCAATGCTTTGCGGCTCGATTGTGCCATGAATGCGGTAATAGGTGTCACGCCCGTTCTGGAACAGATACAGCGCCCGCGCCCCAAGCGGGTTGCCCGCGCCGCCGGGTTGCACATAGTCATTGTCGATGAATTTGGCATAGGCGCGCGGATCACGTTCGATCATGTCATTGGTCGGGCGCCATGTGGGCCACTGCTTTTTGACATCAATCGTGGCGGTGCCCGTGAAATCCAGCCCGGCTTTGCCAACGCCCACACCATAGCGGCGGGCGCGGCCTGTATCGGTCACGAAATACAGAAAATGCGCGCGCGGCAGTACCAGAAGCTGTCCGGGGGCATATTGCGGATCAATGCCAACTTCCTGCGGCGCGAAACGCGGATTCAGGGTAAAGGTTTTGGCCTGTGCGAATACCGTCTGCGGCAGGGCTGTGGCGGCAAGGGTCAGGGCGGCAAATTGGCGGCGAGATATCATTGGGGTCTAATCCTTGGTAACGTGAGCCTAAAAGGTGTCACCGGAAAGAGACTTTTTCAAGATGCACGCGAGATAGCGCCGCCAAAAGGCATGCGGGCCGTGCCTTTTGGGCCAGCCCGCATGCGAAGCTGACACACTGTCAGCGGCTGAATTTCTTGAACTTGATTCGCTTTGGTTCCAGTGCATCCGCGCCCAGACGGCGCTTTTTGTCTTCTTCATATTCCTCGAAGTTGCCTTCGAACCATTCGACATGGGCATCGCCCTCGAAGGCCAGAATGTGGGTGCAAATCCGGTCAAGGAAGAAACGGTCATGGCTGATGACAACGGCGCAGCCCGCGAAATCCACCAGCGCATCTTCCAGCGCGCGCAGGGTTTCGACGTCAAGGTCGTTGGTCGGCTCGTCAAGCAGCAGCACATTGCCGCCCGAACGCAGCAGACGTGCCATATGCACGCGGTTGCGCTCTCCGCCTGACAGCAATGATACCTTTTTCTGTTGATCGCCGCCCTTGAAGTTGAAAGCCGAGCAATAGGCCCGCGCGTTCACCTCGGCATCGCCCAGCTTGATGATGTCCTGCCCGTCAGCGATGGCTTCCCAGACGTTTTCATTCGGGTTCAGATCGTCGCGGTTCTGATCGACATAGGACAGCTTGACGGTATCGCCATATTCCACCGTGCCCTCGTCGGGCTGTTCCTGCCCGGTCAGGATGCGAAACAGCGTGGTTTTACCCGCACCGTTGGGGCCGATCACGCCGACAATACCGCCGGGCGGCAGCGAAAAGCTCAGGTCTTCGACCAACAGCTTGTCGCCCATGTGTTTTTTCAGGCCATTCACCTCGATCACCTTGTTGCCAAGGCGGGGGCCGTTGGGGATGACGATCTGGGCATTGGCCAGCTTTTCACGCTCGGACTGGTTGGCCAGATCGTTATAGGCATTGATACGGGCCTTGGATTTGGCCTGCCGCGCCTTGGCACCTTGCCGCATCCATTCCAGTTCGCGTTCCAGCGTTTTCTGTTTGGATTTATCCTCGCGGGCTTCCTGCGACAGGCGCTTGGCCTTCTGCTCCAGCCAACTGGAATAATTCCCCTCATAGGGAATGCCACGGCCACGGTCGAGTTCCAGAATCCAGCTGGTGATGTCATCCAGAAAGTAGCGGTCATGGGTGACGATCAGGATCGTGCCGGCATAGGCGATCAGGTGGTTTTGCAGCCACGCGATGGTTTCCGCGTCAAGGTGGTTGGTTGGTTCGTCCAACAGCAGCATATCGGGCGCTTGCAGCAGCAGTTTGCACAGCGCCACGCGGCGCTTTTCACCACCCGATAGCAGGGTCACATCGGCATCATCGGGCGGGCAGCGCAGCGCCTCCAGCGAGATGTCGATCTGGCTGTCCAGATCCCACAGGTTTTCGGCGTCAATCTGATCCTGCAATTCGGCCATCTCGTCGGCTGTCTCGTCGGAATAATTCATCGCCAATTCGTTATAGCGGTCCAGAATGGCCTTTTTGCGCGCCACGCCCAGCATCACATTGCCCCGCACATCAAGGTTCGGGTCCAGCTCCGGCTCCTGCGGGAGATAGCCAACGGTGGCCCCTTCGGCATGCCACGCCTCGCCCTGAAAATCCTTGTCCATGCCGGCCATGATCTTGAGCAGGGTGGATTTACCCGATCCGTTGACACCGACAACACCGATTTTGACGCCGGGAAGAAAGTTCAGATGAATGTTCTCAAAGCATTTCTTGCCGCCGGGATAGGTCTTGGAAACGCCCTGCATATGATAAACGTATTGATAGGCTGCCATTCGGATCGCTCCTTGAAGGGAATGCGTGGATTTGCGGCCTAGATAACCATCATGGGGCGCGGGGGCAATGCGCTGCGCGGCAGGCGGACCAGCGGATTGACAAAGACCCCGCAGCATAGGCAACTGCAACGCTGGCGGACAGGCCGCAGCGGAGGTGGGATGCGCCACGAGATACCCCATGCGCGACCCGGTCAGGTGATCGGGTTACTGGGCGGGTCTTTTGATCCGGCCCATGCCGGGCATGTGCATATCACCCAAGTCGCGCTGCGGCGTTTCGGGCTGGACCGGGTCTGGTGGCTGGTCAGCCCCGGCAACCCGCTCAAGGTGCGCGGCCCTGCGCCGATGGCGGACAGGATCACGCGGGCGCGGGCGCTGCTGCGTGATCCGCGGGTCATCGTGACCGATTTCGAGGATCGCGCCGGCACACGCTATACCGCGCAGACCATTGCGGCCTTGCAGGCGGCCTATCCGGGGGTGCGCTTTGTCTGGCTGATGGGGGCGGATAACCTTGTGCAGCTTGATCGCTGGCAGAATTGGCGGCAGATTATGGCGCGGGTGCCTGTGGGCGTGCTGGCGCGTCCGGGGCAGACCCTGTCGGCAAGGGCCAGCCGTGCGGCGCGGATCTATCATGCGGCCCAGATCAGGGGCGCGGCCAGCCGGACATTGGCGCAGGCTGACGCGCCTGCATGGTGCTTTGTCAATGCGCCCCTGATGGATATATCATCATCAGCGATCCGGGCGCGCAGCGGTTGGGGCAAGGCCGGGCCTTGACGGGCTTGCCTGTGATGGTTTTTGACAGTTAGGTTCTAATCATGCGTGAGTATCTTTCCAGACGGGGGTTTTTGACAGGATCGGCGGCAGCGCTGGGCCTGTTCGCGGTGCCAGCCTGTGCCAATGCGCCTGCGCAATCGCTGCGTCCGGTGGTGCGCCCCGCCGGAGGCCGCGCCGCATCCGCCCCCGCGATCGAGGCGCTGGTCAGCAAGGCGCAACTGGGCGGCGATGTGGTGTTTGCCGTGGCCGATGCCGAAACCGGCACCTTGCTGGAGGTGCGAGAGCCGCAGCGCGGCCTGCCACCGGCCAGCGTGGTCAAGGCGCTGACAGCGGCCTATGCGCTGGATACGCTGGGCGCGGGGCACCGGTTCGAGACACGGCTGGTTGCGACCGGTCCGGTGCAGAATGGTATCCTGTCGGGGGATCTGGTGCTGGCGGGCGGGGGCGATCCGCTGCTGGATACCAACGGGTTGGCCGATATGGCGGCCAGCCTCAAGGCGGCGGGCGTGCGCGAAGTGCGCGGGCGCTTTCTTGTCTGGGGCGGGGCGCTGCCCTTTTCGCGGGTGATTGACGAGGCGCAGCCTGATCATGTGGGCTATAACCCTGCTGTGTCCGGCCTGTCGCTGAACTATAACCGCGTGCATTTTGAATGGAAACGCAACGGTCAGGGTTACGGCGTGACGATGGACGCGCGGTCAGACCGTCACCGCCCCGATGTGCGCATGGCGCGCATGTCTGTCGTGGCGCGAGATGTGCCGGTCTATACCTACAGCCAGTCGCAGGGCAGCGATGATTGGACAGTGGCGCAATCCGCGCTGGGCAATGGCGGGGCGCGGTGGTTGCCGGTGCGCCGCCCCGAGATTTACGCGGGCGATGTCTTTCGCATCTTTGCCGGGGCGCAGGGCATCCGCCTGCCTGCCGAACAAGAGGTGCGCAACCTGCCCGCAGGGACCGTGATCGTGCGCCGCCAAAGCGAGGCTTTGACCGTGATCTTGCGCGACATGCTGCGCTATTCCACCAATATCACCGCTGAAATGGTGGGGCAGGCCGCCACACAGGCGCGCGGTGTGCGCCCTTCATCCTTGGCCGGATCCGCGGCTGAGATGAACCGCTGGGCCAGTGCTACGCTGGGCATGTCATCGCCCGCGCTGGTGGATCATTCCGGTCTGGGCGACAGGTCGCGTCTGGCGGCGGCGGATATGGTGGCCGCTCTGGTGCGGGTACGGCAGCAAGGGGTGTTGCCCGGCCTGCTGCGCGACTTTGCGATGCGCGATGCCAACGGGCGCACGGCGACCAACCACCCGGTCAAGGTCAGGGCCAAGACCGGCACATTGAATTTTGTCAGCGGGCTGGCCGGGTATATGACGCAGCATAATGGCAAGCCGCTGGCATTTGCCATCTTTGTCGCAGATACCCCGCGCCGCGCCAGTATACCAAGGGCCGAGCGCGAAAGGCCGGCCGGTGCCCAAGGCTGGAACCGCCGCGCCAAGACGTTGCAGCAAGATCTGATTGAACGCTGGGGTGTGATTTACAGCACCTGACGCAGACCTGTCTGAAGCGGAAAACGGGTGTTTCCCGCTTCAGATTGGTCCGATCAGAACTTGTAGGATACGCCCAGCGTCAGGAATGGCAGAACCTTGATATCGCTCAGGTCGCTGTTGATCTGTGCAAGATCCGCATCGAACTGCGCGCGGTCTGCGGGCAGCAGCGCC
Organism: Rhodobacterales bacterium; assembly: GCA_047921315.1. Lineage (GTDB taxonomy): Bacteria > Pseudomonadota > Alphaproteobacteria > Rhodobacterales > Rhodobacteraceae > Seohaeicola. Next base: position 5,339 of record JBLRWJ010000114.1, read on the forward strand.
TCCTGCCCCGTGGTTGTGACTTCAAGGCTGGTGATCCGTGCGCCCAGTTCGGCAACCAGACCCCAGTTTGACCCCAGATCGCGGACATAGCCGATCGCCAGAACGGGGGCAAATTCCTGCTTTTGCTGGATTTTTGCATTGAAATCGCCGGTATAATCATTGCCTTCCAGCGTCAGGGTGGTGGCGCTGCCGGTCAGCTTGTAGCCGCCGTAAGACACACCGCCCGACAGGCGGAACCCGGCACCGCCAAGTTTATAATCAGCCATGACAGCCACGGAATTGCTGGTCAGGCGACCTTGCACATCATTGCCATCGGCATCGAATGTGCCGGAAAAGCGGCCCAGATAGATCGGTGTGCGAAGCTGCCATTGCGGCGCGATTTCGGCTTTGGGGGCGATGTAGAAACCAAGCGTTGACAAACCGGCTTCAACGCCAAAGTTGTCAAGGCTTTGTGCGGATGCGCCACTGGCAAGGCCGGACACAACAACTGCGATGACGGCAAGGGATTTTTTCACGACTGACTACTCCGAAACTAATGACCATATGTCAGGAAACGGGGTGTTGCAGTGCCCGACCTGTCATCTCACACCTATTTTCTACCCTGAGAGGTGGCAATGACAGACCCACAACCGCGCAACTCTGCGATGCGTTGTTGCGATGGTGCAACAGGCGATGACAGGCAGGATCGGTGCCAGGATCGGTGTCAGACACCTTTTGTGATGCGTTTTCAGTCGCGCAGATGCCGCGCCCTTGCGCCGCGTTCAATGGCGGCGGCATGCAGGCGGTCTATCGTCAATTCATAGCGGATTTCTTCCAGCAGGCGTAATTCTGTTTCCAGAATAACGCCATCCGCCGCCGCCACATCGCAGGCCAGCGCATAGGCCGTTTCATACAGACGCTCTGGCAGGTTGTCGCGCACAAGACCAAATAACGCGTCCAGCCCGTCTTCTTCCTCAAACAGATCAAAGACGGTTTGCGCCATCCGCCGCATCCGGCCCACATCATATTCCGCAAAGATCGGCAAATGGTTCACCGCTGCCTGAATCTTGACCAGCTCCGAGGTGCGGATGTTTTCATCCGACAAGGAAACAGCAAGCATTACCACCACAAGGCAGTCTTGCGGGCTCAGCGGGTGGGGCAATGCGTCTGTCATGTTGTCTGTCCTGAAAAACCATGTTGCAGCGCAGAATATTGACTGTCCGAGGGTGGAGCAATAGGAAGCGACGATTGATCCTGCGCGATCTGAGCGGAACACCGCTTGCGCGCCCGCCCTTGGATGGAGACCGACATGTCCGATCTGCGTGATGCTGCCCTTGCCTCGAAAGCCTGGCCTTTTGAAGAGGCGCGCAAGCTGGTCAAACGGTATGAAAAGGCCCCGCCGGCCAAGGGGCATGTCCTGTTCGAGACCGGCTATGGCCCCTCTGGCCTGCCGCATATCGGCACCTTCGGAGAGGTGGCGCGCACCACGATGGTGCGCCGCGCGTTCGAGCTGATCTCGGATATCCCGACGCGGCTTGTCTGTTTTTCCGATGATGTGGACGGGATGCGCAAGGTGCCGGAAAACGTCCCCAACCCTGATATGCTGCGCGAACATCTGCAGCGGCCTCTGACATCGGTGCCAGATCCGTTCGGGGAATATGACAGCTTTGGCCATCATAATAACGCCATGCTGCGCCGGTTTCTGGATACGTTCGGGTTTGAATACGAATTCATCAGCGCGACCGAGTTTTACAAAACCGGACAGTTCGACGCGGTGCTGTTGCGCGCCGTGGAACGCTATGACGATCTGATGGCGGTGATGCTGAAATCCCTGCGCGAGGAACGCCAGCAGACCTATTCCATCTTTCTGCCGATCCATCCCGAAACGGGCCGCGTGCTTTATGTGCCGATGAAAGAGGTGAACGCCAAGGATGGCACCATCACCTTTGACGATGAGACAGGGCGCGAATGGACGCTGCCTGTCACCGGCGGTCAGGTCAAATTGCAGTGGAAGCCCGATTTCGGCGCGCGCTGGGCGGCGCTGGATGTCGATTTTGAGATGTATGGCAAGGATCACAGCACCAATACCCCGATCTATGACCGCATCTGCGAGATTTTGGGCGGGCGCAAGCCTGAGCATTTCACCTATGAGCTGTTTCTGGATGAGAATGGCGAAAAGATTAGCAAATCCAAGGGCAACGGCCTGACCATTGATGAATGGTTGACCTATGCCAGCACGGAATCGCTGTCTTATTTCATGTATCAAAAGCCCAAAACCGCCAAGCGGATGCATTTTGACGTGATCCCGCGTGCGGTGGATGAATATCATCAGCAGTTGCGCGCCTATCCCGATCAGGATGCGGCGGGCAAGGTCAATAACCCTGTGTGGCATATCCATGGTGGCAACCCGCCGACAAGCCGGATGGTGGTGCCGTTTTCGATGCTGCTCAATCTGGCATCTGTGTCAGCGGCGGAAGAAAAGGCCAAGCTTTGGGGCTTTATCCAGCGTTATGCGCCGGATGCGGCACCGGACACCCATCCCGATCTCGATCAGGCGGCGGGTTTTGCCGTGCGCTATTACAATGATTTCGTCAAACCGCATAAAACCTATCGCGCCCCAAGCGATCTGGAGCGCGAGGCGCTGCTTGATCTGCGCGAGCAGTTGAAAACATGGGATGGCGGGCTGGACGCCGAGGCGCTGCAAGGGCTTGTCTTTGCCGTGGGGCGGGAGCGGTTCGATCCGCTGCGCAACTGGTTCACAGCACTTTACGAGGTGCTGCTGGGCGCCAGCCAAGGCCCGCGCTTTGGCGGGTTCATCGCGCTTTACGGGGTGGATGAAACCGTGGCGCTGATTGATCGCGCTTTGGCGGGTGAGTTGGGCTGACAGGCGAAGCGGCCATGCCGCGCCTGCCTTATCGCGCCTGATATATCACGTTTGACGCAGCGTTAGGCCGCTCTAACTTTCCCTCACATATATGAGGGAGGAGCAGATGGCACGCCTGCAAGCATGTCTGAGGACCGCGACACTGGCCTTCTGGGCCGCATTGGCGCTTTGGGTCTGGTCTGTGCCAGCCACCGCACAAGATCGCGGCATTGAGGACACGATCAGCCAACAGCTTGAGGCGTTCAAGGCCGATGATGTCGGCACCGCTTTCGGGTTTGCCAGCCCTTTGATAAAAAATATTTTCCGCACGCCGGAAAACTTTGGCGCGATGGTGCAGCAAGGCTACCCGATGGTGTGGCGACCCGCCGAGGTGCACTATCTGGAACAGCGCGAGATTGCCGGCGAAATCTGGCAAAAGGTGCAGATCACCGATGGGGCGGGGCGCATCCATATGCTGGATTACCAGATGATCCAAACGCCCGAGG
>JBLRWJ010000115.1:0-8624 GCA_047921315.1 Rhodobacterales bacterium
GGCTTGCGGCCTGCGCACAAAGCGCCCGCTCCAGTCAGGGCCGCGCACCCTGTTTTATCCTTCAATCCTTAAAAAATGGCAAACCTGCGCCTGTAACCCATTGCATTGTCACAACCCGTCCAAATGCCCCATTATGGGACACCCTGCCAGCCGTCAGCCCGCGTTATCCTGCCCCAATCGCGGGGCCGGGCGGTTCAGGGTGGGTGCGGCCTCCGAAAACCGGATCGGCCCGCGCACGCCGGGGATACCATCCATATCGATCTGCATCCCGCGCGCAATCACCTGCGGGTCGGCAAAAACCTCGGCCATATCATTGATCGGACCCGCAGGAATGCCGCTTGCCTCGCAACCCGCCAACAGCGCTGCCTTGCTCTGCTTGGCCGTCTCGGCGCTCAGCAATGCGATCATTTCAGGCCGGTTGGCCACACGGTCAGCATTGCGCAGGAATTTCGCATCCTGCGCCATCCAGTCCAGCCCCAACAGCGTGCACAGGCGCTGATACTGCCCGTCATTGCCTGTGGCGATGATGATATGACCGTCGGCGCAATCAAACACCTGATAGGGCGTCAGGTTGGGATGGTAATTCCCCGTCCGCCCTGGCGGTGTGCCGGTGGTCAGGTAATTCATCGCCTGATTGGCCGTGACAGAAACCGCCACATCCATCAGCGCCATATCCACCTGCTGCCCCCGTCCGGTGCGGCTGCGCTGATACAGGGCGGCCAGAATACCCGCCACCGAATAGACACCGGTGAACAGATCCGTCACCGCCACGCCTACACGCTGCGGCTGGCCCTCCGGCTCGCCGGTGATCGACATCAGACCGGACATGCCTTGGATGATGTAATCATAGCCCGCCCGGTGCGCATAGGGCCCTGTCTGACCGAACCCGGTGATCGAGCAATAGATCAGCCCCAGATTGATCTGTGACAGGCTGTCATAATCCAGCCCGTATTTCTTCAGCCCGCCCAGTTTGAAATTCTCGATCAGGATATCGGCATCGCGCACCAGATCGCGGACCTGTTCCTGCCCCTCGGGCGTGCGGAAATCCGCCGTCACGCTGGATTTTCCACGGTTGCAGGAATGGAAATACGAGGCGGATCTGTCCCCCTCACGTTCCACAAAGGGGGGGCCCCATTGGCGTGTATCATCGCCTTCGGGGGATTCCACCTTAATCACATCGGCACCCAGATCGGCCAGCGTCTGGCCCGCCCAAGGGCCAGCCAGAATGCGCGCCAGTTCAACGACTTTCAGTCCGGTCAGAGGGGCGTCCATCATCCCCCCAGTTTTTCGTCCAGAATGGCCTTCAGGTCTGCATAAGACATATTACCATGTTTCTTGCCATCGATGATCAACGTGGGTGTCGAATTCACATTATCGGCCTCTGCATTGGTCTGATACCAAGCCACCAGCGCCTGCGCGTTGTCGTTATCGGCCAGACATGCCTCAAGCTGGTCATTATCCAGCCCGGCGACACGCCCGATGCGGCGCAAATTCTCGGCGATCTGAGCGGGATCATTGCCCCCCGCGATCCATTCGCGCTGCTGCTGGTAAAGAAGATCGGTCACGCCAAAGAACTTGGACGTATCGCAGCGCGCCACCATCGAGGCCCACAGACCGAACCGGTCAAAGTAAACATCGCGGTACACAAAACGCACCTTTCCGGTATCCACGAATTCAGCCTTCAGCTGTTGGAGCGGGCCATTGTGGAAGGTGGCGCAATGCGGGCAGGTGAAGGATGCATATTCGATCACCGTGACCGGCGCATCATCCGCGCCCATGGTCATTTCGACGATGCCGGATGTATCAACATCAGCCGCCTGCGCATGGGCGGCACCCAGATCGGCAAAGCCCCCGCTTGAGGTGCGTGTCAATGACCAGCCACCAGCCGCAAGGGCCACGGCGGAAATTCCGATAAGGGCAGATCTACGGTTCATTTCAGATACCTTTCCTTGAATGGCCACACGGGTTTGACGCCGGTCGCCTTAATGTTTCGCTCTGGATAGAACGTTCCGCGCCAGCGATTCAATCGCTTGGCGCAATTTTTCATCACCCACATCTTTGGCAACAGCCGTTGCGCTGCGTGTGATTGCGGGATCAGGCGGCGGTGCATTGCGTGTTTTGGGGGCGTGGCTGAAATCAGCCTGCCCCTCCGCAAAGCCGGTCGGCGCGGTCTGTGTGATACGGATACGGGCGATGGCATTATAGCCATAAACCGCGTTGACCTTTTCGCGCAGACGTTCCTTTTGCATTTCCAGCATCGGGGCCTGCGCCCCTGTGGTCAGCACCGAAAGGGTGGCCCCCATCCCCTGCCGCCCATAGGACACATCCACCGGGCGTGCGATACGGGCAATATCTTCGCCCACGATCTCGGGCCAATGGGTCAACAGGCGCGAGACAGCAAAGCCGCGTGATTCCCCGACACGCCGTATCTGCCCCTGAAGCAGGGATGCCGCACGCGTGAACTGATATGCGGTGGGTCGTCGTGCGGCCATGTCTTGCATCCTTCCAGATGGCGCTATTCTAGTGGGCATATGGGGCGATGCCAGCCAATAAGCGGATCAGGGGAGATAAAGATTGCGTGACGCAGCACAACAGGAGGCAGAGGGCGCAGGCCTGTCAGCCGCATTGCTGCAATGGTATGACGCACATGCGCGCACCCTGCCATGGCGGGTGCCGCCAGCCGAGAGCCGCGCCGGCGCCCGCCCCGATCCCTACCGGGTATGGCTGTCCGAAGTGATGCTGCAACAAACGACAGTGGCCGCGGTCAAGGCCTATTTCCACCGCTTCACCACCCGTTGGCCCACCATTGCCGATCTGGCCGCGGCCGAGGATGGCGATGTCATGGGGGAATGGGCGGGGCTGGGCTATTACGCCCGCGCCCGCAACCTGCTGAAATGCGCCCGCGTGATTGTGGCGGATCATGGTGGCAGCTTTCCCGAAACACGCGAGACGTTGCTGGGCTTGCCGGGAATCGGCCCCTATACCGCCTCTGCCATCGCGGCGATTGCCTTTGGCCGGGCGGAAACAGTTGTGGATGGCAATGTCGAACGCGTGATGGCGCGGCTGCATGATATCCAAACGCCCCTGCCCGCCGCCAAACCGGACCTGACAGCCGCCGCCGCCGCACTAACCCCGCAGCGCCGCCCCGGCGATTATGCGCAGGCCGTCATGGACCTTGGCGCGACAATATGCACACCGCGCAACCCGGCCTGTGGCATCTGCCCATGGTATGCCCCTTGCGTGGCACGCGCCATGGGCACAGCACCGGACCTGCCGCGCAAAACGCCGAAAAAGGCACAGCCTGTGCGCTTTGGCATTGTCTATGTCGCGCGCCGCCAAGACGGGGCCTATCTGCTGGAACGCCGGCCTGATCACGGGCTTCTGGGCGGGATGCTGGGTTGGCCAGGCAGCGACTGGACCGAAGGCACGCCACAGCACAGCCCGCCAATTGACGCGCAATGGCAAAAGCTGAAGGCCGAGGCGCGCCACACCTTCACACATTTTCACCTGCGGCTGGAGATCCACCATACAGAACTGCCGCAAGAGAGCAAACCCGAGCGGGGCGAATTCCTTGATCCTGCCGCCTTTCGGCCCTCTGATCTGCCCACAGTGATGCGAAAGGTCTTTGATCTTGTCAGAGGGTCGTTTGACGCTGATATGACGTAGCACGTTAGCCTGCCGGAGCCGCGAATGCCCCAGTTGATCCAAGCCGAACACATATCCCGCATCACGCGCGCCCTGCCTTTCTGGATGTCGTTGCTGCTGATCCCGCTGGCATGGCTGGGCGCGTTGCAGGGGGGCTGGACGGTGATCCTGCTTCCTGTTGTGACATGGTATTTCTTTACGCTTCTGGATGCGCTGCTGGGCCTTTATACCGAAAATGCGGACCCGACGATCGAAGAGGGCAGACTGACATGGTACCGTGCGATCACGCTGATATGGGCCCCTGTGCAATTTGTAACCCTGTTCGGTCTGATCTGGTATGTGACCCATAGCGGCGATCTGTCCAGCCTTGAAAAAATCGTGCTGTTCTTCGGCGTGGGGGTCATCACCGGAACGGTTGGTATCAATTACAGCCACGAGTTGATGCATCAAAAGAACAAGACCGAGCGTCGGCTGGCCGATCTGTTGCTGGCGATGGTTCTGTATGCGCATTTCCGGTCAGAGCATCTGCTGGTGCATCATCGCCATGTCGGCACCCCACGTGACCCTGTGACAGCGCGCTATAATGAGGGGTTCCACCGATATTTCCCGCGCGTGTTGCGGCAATCGCTGATCTCTGCGTTCAAAGCAGAGCGCGACATGCTGGCGCGGCGGGATCTGCCATGGACCCATCTGTCCAACCCCTTTTTCCGCTATTGGGCCTTGCAGGGGGCGATGCTGGTGCTGGCCTTCTTGCTGGGCGGCTGGTCCGGGCTGGCGCTGTTCTTGTGGCAGGCGTGGATCGCGATCTGGCAGTTGGCACTGGTCAACTATATCGAACATTACGGCCTGACCCGCAAATATCTGGGCAATGGCAAATACGAACATGTCAAACCGCAGCATTCGTGGAACGCGGCGCATAGGGCCTCAAACTGGTTGCTGATCAACCTGCAGCGCCATTCGGACCATCACTATAAACCTGACAGGCGCTTTCCGTTGCTACAAAACTACACCGAATCAGATGCGCCACAACTGCCCTATGGCTACCCGCTGATGACGATGGCGGCGATGATCCCGCCGCTGTGGCGGCGCGTGATGAACCCGCGCGTGCGCCGCTGGCGGGAGATGTATTACCCCGAGATCACGGATTGGAAACCGTATACAAAAGCGCTCAACCCGCTGCCACGGTGACACATCCGCCAAGGCCGGGGCGCTGCCCCGGACCCCGGGATATTTGCGGCAAAAAGAAGCGGGCGCGCGCATGGTGATCAGATGCAAAAAAGCCCCGCCGTAATATGGCGGAGCAGTATGGTGTTCATGATGTCAGGCCATGAACACCGGCGGTGTTCGAAAAGACCTGTTGATCAGCTGGGGCCGTTTTCCATTTCGGCCCGGATCTGTTGGCGCAGCAAATCGATGGGGATGGTCTGACCGTCACGGCGGAAGCACCAATACGTCCAGCCATTGCAACTGGGCGCGCCTTCCAGATGGGCGCCGACTTGATGAATCGACCCTTTGACATCATCACCGATCAGCGTGCCATCGGCGCGGACCTTGGCTTTGAAGCGGCCATTCATGCTCCAGAGTTCCTCACCGGGGCGCAGCATGCCACGCTCGACCAGTTGCCCGAAGGGCACGCGTGGTTCAGCGCGTTTCGAGGTTGAGACCTGCAACGCCTCACGATCAAACTTGCGCGTGTTGGCAAGGCGTTTTTCCGCCACGCGGCGGTAAGCCTCCTCGCGCTCGATCCCGATATATTCGCGACCCAGCATCTTGGCCACAGCGCCGGTTGTGCCGGTGCCAAAGAACGGGTCCAGCACCACATCGCCGGGATTGGTCGAGCCGACCAGAACCCGGTGCAGCAGGCTTTCGGGCTTTTGCGTAGGGTGGGCCTTATCGCCGTTGTCATCCTTGAGCCGCTCATGCCCGGTGCAGATCGGCAGCACCCAATCGCTGCGCATCTGCACACCTTCATTGAGCGATTTCAGCGCCTCATAATTGAAGGTATATTTTGCACCTTCCGATTTGCTGGCCCAGATCATGGTTTCATGCGCATTGGTAAATCGCTTGCCCCGAAAATTTGGCATCGGGTTGGATTTGCGCCAGACCACATCATTGAGTAGCCAGTAGCCCGCATTCTGCATCGCGGCACCGACCCGGAAGATGTTGTGATAGGACCCGATCACCCAGATCGCGCCATGCGGCTTGAGCAGGCGGCGCGCGGCGGTCAGCCAGTCTTGCGTGAACCGGTCATAGGCCGCGAAACTGGCGAACTGGTCCCAGTGATCATCCACGGCATCCACACGCGAATTGTCAGGGCGGTGAAGATCTCCCTTGAGTTGCAAATTATAGGGCGGATCCGCAAAAATCAGATCAATCGAGCCTTCGGGAAGGCTGTTCATCACCTCGATGCAGTCACCGGATAGAATCGTGTTAAGCGGGAGCGCAGCCGCGCCCTTAGCATCTGTCATGGTCTTCATTCTCTGCCTCTGCCCCGGCGCTTTGTGCGCTCTGTGGTTGGGACAAAGATGAGTCAAAGCCGAATCGGGGTCAATTTCTTTTTTGAATCAGTTACTTAGATTTTTATGTTGATACAAGATATTGTGTACCGGTTTGAACGAACGCCTATGGTGAGGGGTCACACCAAGATTTTGCAGCGCCAACCTGTGACTTTTTGATGGATAGCCGGCATTCGTTTCCCACCCATAGCCGGGGAACTGTTGCGCCAAATCCCACATGATCGCATCACGCGTGATTTTCGCCACGATTGATGCTGCCGCAATCGACAGGCTGAGAGCATCCCCCTTGATGATCGCCTGCGCCGAAAGGGTAAGCCCGCGCGGGATCATATTGCCATCGATCAGCACATGATCAGGCGGTTTGGACAGCCCGGCGATGGCGCGCTCCATCGCCAGATGGCTGGCGCGCAGGATGTTCAGCGCGTCGATCTCGGCAACGCTGGCATGGGCCACGGACACATCGACGCTGGCGAGGATCGCGGACAGCACATCCTGACGACGGCGCGCTGTCAGGCGTTTTGAATCGTTCAGCCCTGATGGAATATGCGCCGGGTCCAGCACCACAGCCGCCGCTGTGACAGGCCCGGCCAAAGGGCCGCGCCCCACCTCATCCACACCAGCGATCCGGGTAAACCCCTGCGCCAGACAGGCTGTTTCAAAACTGAAGTCAGGGCTGCTCATGGCAGTGCAGAAACCGCAGATCACTGGCTTTGGCAATCTAAAAAGGGGGCCGCATATGCGGCCCCCTCCCGGCGCGGGACCATTGCCTGGCCCCTCTGCTCAACGTTAACGGCGGGCAATTGTGTAGCCGGCACGCGACAGGCATGTCGCATCATAGGCCCGGCTCCAGTTCCGCTGCCCGCGGATATCGACGCTACATGCCCCCGGCAGATTGCGCGCATCACGATAGTTTTTCTGCAGGCACCGTTCACCCAGCACACTGACCGGACGCCCACGTTGATCCGAAAGAGTCATGACGCAGGCGGCAGGAAGGGCGCGGCGCGCAACCCGGTTCGGCAAGGGGCGCGGCTGTATCACCTGATGGCCGCCATATCCCTGCTGGAACTGCTTGTGCTGAGGTTTGCTATAGTGTGGCGTGCCAAACACCCCAAGATGGTTGCGGCTGGACAGGCTTTCCTGGCTGCGATCGCGTGATTTGTTGAGCTGATTGGCAATGATCGCCACAGCGGCAATGCCTGCGGCGGCCTGCGCCAGATCACGGATATCGGCGCGGGCTGGTGCAACGCTGAAGCCGGTGATGGCAACAGCCGCGACAAGAACACTGGCAATGAATTTGCGGGCCATGATCTTTCCTTTTCAGTTTGAAACCTTGAATGGATGAACGGTCAACGCCTTCCCCGCATGCGGCAAAGGTCATAGCCGTATCTGCGGCCGTGGCAGACAGACAGGCAATATCGCCCCCGTGTTATCCGATAACAGGGCAGGCAAAGCGCCTGTGATATTGAATATCCGGAACCATCGGCGCAATCTGGCCCCATGAAACACATCCTTGCCCTGTCCCTGTTTGCGGTGATGTTCAGCCTTGTCGCATCGGCAAGCGCGGCTGACTGCTATGCCGATTACAAAGCCAAGCGCGACAATCCGCTGCGGCTGCATTACGGCGTGGTGCAGATCAGCGGGCCATGTTCTAACCCCCAGGCACGGGATGAGATTGCCGCACGCCTGCAACGGAATGGATGGACGCTGCTGAACGTTTTGTCCTTGTTCGATGCCTCCGGCCTGGAAGAAAGAAAGCGCAGTGCAGGACAGTTTTACCTCCGCTTCTGAGGCCCGCCGCAAGGGCAACCGCATTGTCACGATCGGATTGGCCGGGATCATTGCGATCCTGTGCGTGACAGCCGCCTTGCTGTTCCGCAACCTGCCTGACGCCAACGCGTTCAACATGAAAGTCGAGCGTTTGTTCGTCGAGAATGACGATCTGACGACTGAGGCGGAAATCAAACTGCTTGAGATTTTGGCCCAAAGCGGCACAGCGTTTTCCGAAACGCTGGCATCCTACCGGGTTGCGATCTTTGTCTTGCTGGTTTTCGCCACCGCCTTACTGGTTGCGGCGCTGCTGCTCTTGGCGATGCTGGTCGGACTGAACCGGCGCATGGCCCAGATCGAGGTGTCGGGCATACAAGTGTCCTCCTTGCTGATCAGCCGCGAGGAAAACACCGTCTACCTCAACAATATGGGGTTCAAACTGACCGAAGCCGCCATGGAGACACTGTCGGTTCTGGCCGAAGCGAGACTGGATGACGATGTGTTGAGCGGCGCTGAAATCGAAGCGATCGTATCAGGCCGCAACGCCAGTGATTGCGATGAAGCGGCAGGCGCTACCCGCATCAAACGGCTGCGCGATACGTTGGGCAACCAATTGGTCAGCGAATTGCTGGTCAAAAATATCGCCCGGCGCGGATATATGCTGGCTGTGGACAAAGATGTCATCAAGGTGCTCTA
>JBLRWJ010000116.1:0-8561 GCA_047921315.1 Rhodobacterales bacterium
TAGGTATCCTGCGCAACCTTGCCGTTGCGTTGATGGATCGTCAATCGCCGTTGATGCGCGATTTGATGCGTGCAGATGGACCCGCCGGGTTGACATGGCTGGCCTTGCATCCCTATCGTAACCGCAGAGCGAAATGTAATTCCGCAAATTCCGAGGAGGGCCGCATCATGCGGTCGTGGATCTGCGGCAAAAAGATTTCGTCGGACATAGGGAGGATATGATGAAACCATTTTTCGCTGCTTTTGCAGCCGTGACGCTGTCGACCGGTCTGGTCAATGCGCAGGAATTCAATCTACCGCAGCAACTGGCATGGACAGCCTATGATACCGGCTCTGCCGGGTATAACCAGGCGGTGGCCGTGGGTGCTGCACTTCAGGATGCGGCGGGCATCAACCTGCGGGTGTTGCCGGGCAAGAACGATGTGTCACGCACAGAGCCGCTGCGCCAAGGGCGGGTGCAGTTTTCGGCCACAGGCGTGGGCGGCAGCTTCATGGCACAGGAAGGCGCGTTCGACTTTGGCGCTGAAAACTGGGGGCCACAGCCTGTGCGCGTCTTGCTGGCCAATAATGGCGGCGCGATCAACCTTGCCGTGGGTGTCGCCGGTGATCTGGGGATCGAAACCTACGCAGACCTGAAAGGCAAACGCGTAGCCTTTATCGTGGGTGCGCCTGCGCTGAACGTCAACACCGAGGCCTATCTCGCCTATGGCGGTCTGACATGGGATGATGTGACCCGTGTTGATTTTGGCGGGTTTGGCGCAAGCTGGACAGGCCTGATCGAAGGGCAGGTTGATGCCGCTTTTGCCGCGACAAACTCGGGCAACGCCTATGAGGCCGCCGCAGGTCCGCGCGGCCTGTTCTGGCCACCTGTTGATGCCGACAATGCCGAAGGGCTGGCGGCCATGCAGGGTATCGCACCGTTCTTCTTGCCCAACCTTGCAAGTGTCGGTGCCAATATCGACGGCACGGATGGCTATCAGGGGGCGGGCTATCCCTATCCGGTGCTGGTGGCCACGGATGAGACCGATACCGATCTGGTCTATAACATGACCAAGGCGATGGTTGAGCTGTTCCCGGCCTATGATGGCAAAGCCCCCGGTATTGGTGGCTGGGCGCTGGACAAGCAGGAAATGGAATGGGTTGTTCCCTACCATGAGGGCACGATCCGGTATTTTCAGGAAGTGGGCGTCTGGAATGATGCCGCACAGGCCAATAATGACCGCCTGCTTGAGCGTCAGGCAACGCTGAAGGCGGCTTGGGATGCGCTGAAGGCCGAAGCCCCGTCTGATTGGGAAGCGGCCTGGCCCGAAGCCCGCCGCAAGGCGCTGGAAGATGGCGGTTTCGAAGTCGTCTTCTAAGACGCCTTGACTGGGCAACCCCCGGCCGCAGCCTTTGCGGTGGCCGGGCATTCGCCAGCAATCATTGGTCTGACCGGACAGGGCCACCCCCCGCATGCGCGCTGCAACGGCCAGCAACAGGCAGCCACCCGCCACGCCATAGGCAAGGGGCCGCAAGCCAACCGTGATCGCGTCATCTGTGGTGCCTGCCGGTCTTTGGCCGCCATATCCTTCTCTATCCAGACATATTCCTGACTTAAGCCTGATCAAGGAACCCCACATGAGCGTTGATCCCAAGCCCACAGCCGCAGGCGGCATAGCCAAATTCGAACAGGTCGCGATTGACGGCTCCAGCCCGGCAGAACGGATATCGGGGATCGCGCGCTGGGTGGTGATCTTTGGCACGCTTGCCGGACTGGTCTTGGTGATCAACCAGCTGTTCAACCTGCAAGCCTTTGGGATCGTGCTGATCGATGGGCGCTATCTGTATCTGCTGGGCGGTTTGTTTCTGGCGCTGACCTTTCTGATTTTCCAGATGCGCGGCGGCAAGGGGGGCGCGCCGGGGCTGATTGACTGGGCGCTGTTTGCCCTGTCGCTTGGCTGCACCGCCTATCTGGGACAGACGGCGCAGCAAAACCTGTCACAGGGTTGGGAATATGCCGCACCTGACACCGCGCAATATGTGTCGATCGTGTTTTTCCTGCTGGTGCTGGAGGCCACGCGCCGTGCGGGGGGGCTGGTGTTGTTCCTGATCGTGACGGTCTTTGCCTTCTACCCCACCTTTGCAGGCCATGTTCCGGCCCCCTTGACCGGGTTCCAAAGCACATTCATGCAGACGGTTCCCTATCATATCTATTCCTCCGAAAGCAGCTTTGGCATCCCGATGAAGGCTTTTGGCGGTGTTGTGATCGGCTTCATCCTGTTTGGTGCGGTGCTGCAACGCACAGGCGGCGGGCAGTTTTTCAACGATCTGGCGCTGGGTATGGTGGGCGGCTATCGCGGCGGGGCGGCGAAAGTGTCGATCTTTGCCAGCGGCTTTATGGGGTCGATGTCCGGCTCTGTCATTTCCAACGTGCTGACAACGGGTGCTGTGTCGATTCCGGCGATGCGCAAAACCGGCTTTTCGGCCAAAACCGCCGCCGCGACAGAGGCTTGCGCCTCCACCGGGGGGGTGTTGATGCCGCCGATCATGGGGGCCACCGCCTTTGTCATGGCCTCTTTCCTGTCACGGCCCTATATCGATATTGCCTTGGCCGCCGCGATCCCCAGCATCATGTTCTACTGGGGTCTGTTTACCCAGATTGACGCCTATTCCGCGCGGCGCGGCCTGCGGGGCCTGCCCAAGCCTGACCTGCCGGTGCTGCGGCAAGTGATGAAGGATGGCTGGCCCTATATCTTTGTGTTTGCGCTGCTTTTGTTCATGATGATCGGCCTGCGCCGCGAAACCTCGGCCCCGTTCTATGCCACGGCGCTTTTGCTGGTGGTCAACCAATTCCGCATCAGCCACCGTCTGGACCTGAAACGCCTGAGCAACCTGATCGTGGGCGTCGGCATGGGCCTGTCTGAACTGACCGCGATCCTGTTGGGGGTGGGGCTGATTGTCGGCTCGTTCTCGGCCACCGGCCTTGCGGGCACATTGGTCAATGATCTGGTGTTTATCGCGGGCGACAATACGCTGGTGCTGATCCTGATGGGGGCGATTACGGCCTTTGTCTTTGGCATGGGGATGACCGTGACGGCCTGCTATATCTTTCTTGCGGTGGTGCTTGCCCCCGCGTTGGAGGCGGGCGGGCTGAACACGCTCGCGGTGCATCTGTTCATCCTTTACTGGGGCATGGTCAGCTTTATCACCCCGCCGGTGGCGCTGGGGGCCTTTGCGGCCTCGACCATCGCCAATTCCAACCCCTTTGCCACCGGGCTTGAGGCGATGCGCCTTGGCGGGGTGATCTATATCATGCCCTTCTTCTTCGTGCTGAACCCGGCCCTTGTGGGGCAGGCTCCGGCATGGGAAGTGGCGGTTGCGCTATCCTGCGCATTGGTCGGGATCGCCATGATCTCCTCTGCGTTGCAGGGCTATGTCAGCCTTGTTGGTCCGATCAGGGGGGCCTTTGCGATGCCGTTGCGGGTGATGATGTTCTTTGGCGGCATCCTGATTGCCAAGCCCAAGACCGAGCTGCTGGATATCAGCTATGGCGCATCCTTCCTGTTGGGGGCTGCTGTCTGTGCGCTGCCGCTGCTGGTAGCTTGGCGCGCACGGCATGATCACACGCCCAGCCCGGCATAAGGGCTGGCCCCCTGTGACAAGACCCGCCACGGCAACATGACACAAAGACCCGGAAGACACCCATGATCGCGATCAACCCGCCCTCGTCAGGCAATATGCCCCAACGCAGTATCGTCGAACAGGTCCGCGAAAATGCCTGCGCCCATCCTGAAAAACTGGCGCTGGTTTGCGCAGAGACATGTCTGACATGGGGCATGTTCGATCAGGGCGTGAACCGCGTGGCCAACCTGCTGCTGGGGCAGGGGATGCAAAAAGGGGACCGGATCGCGATCCTGTCGCCCAATTCGGCGGATTATGCGCTGTTGTTCATGGGGATCTTGCGGGCGGGCGGCTGTGTGACGCCCTTGTCCACCATGGCATCGGGCGAGGCGCTGGAAAAGATGCTGCAAGATTGCCGCGCCAGCACGATCTTTGTGGCGCATCACTATCTGGATCTGGTGGCCGGTTTTCTGGGTGATATGGACATTGCCCGCTATGCGATG
The DNA here is from genome assembly GCA_047921315.1 of Rhodobacterales bacterium. Classification (GTDB taxonomy): domain Bacteria; phylum Pseudomonadota; class Alphaproteobacteria; order Rhodobacterales; family Rhodobacteraceae; genus Seohaeicola. Next base: position 4,103 of record JBLRWJ010000116.1, read on the forward strand.
GATTTCGATGCGCCGGGCTTTTGCGCGATGGACCGGGCGCTGGCGGCGGCCGATACAACCGATCCGATGATCCCGATTGACCTGAAAGATGCGTTCAACCTGATCTATTCCTCCGGCACGACCGGCACGCCCAAGGGCATCTTGCATGATCACTGGATGCGCGCCGCGCAGATGGACCGGGTCACGCCCAATGGCTATGACGACAATGCCCGCACGCTGATTTCCACGCCGCTTTATTCCAACACCACGATCGTGTCATTCATCCCGACGCTGTTTGGCGGATCAACCGTGCATCTGATGCCGAAATTCGACGCGCGGGATTATCTGCATATCGTGCAGGCGGAACGGATCACCCATACGATGCTGGTGCCGGTGCAATATAAGCGCATCATGGATGTGCCGGATTTTGACAGCTTCGATCTATCCTCCATGCGGATCAAATTCTCCACCTCCGCGCCGCTGCGCGCTGATGTGAAAGCCGATGTGCTGGCGCGTTTTCCCGGCAAGCTGATCGAATATTACGGCCTGACCGAAGGCGGCGGCGTCACGGTTCTGGTCGCGGATGAATATCCAGACAAGCTGCATACGGTGGGCAAGCTTGCCCCCGGCAATGACATCCGCCTGATTGATGCCAAGGGGCGCGAGGTGCCGCAAGGGCAAGTGGGTGAGATTTGCGGGCGCGGCCCCACCATGATGGCGGGCTATTTCGGGCGCGAGGATCTGACCCGCGATTATATCTGGCATAACGAGGCGGGCGAGGTCTATTTCCGCTCTGGCGATATGGGCCATTTCGATGCCGATGGCTTTTTGATCCTGTCGGATCGCAAAAAGGATATGATCATCTCTGGCGGGTTGAACATCTACGCCAATGATCTGGAACTGGTGCTGCTGGCCGATCCTGATGTGAATGACGCCGCCGTGATCGGCGTACCCTCTGATCAATGGGGCGAGACACCTTTTGGCCTTGTGGTGCTGCGTGACGGCGCCTTGCGCAGCCTTGACCAGATCTGCGCGGATGCCAATAAAAAGCTGGGCAAAAGCCAGCGTTTATCAGGTCTTGAGGCCCGCAAAGAGTTGCCACGCAGCACGATCGGCAAGATACTGAAGCGCGAATTGCGCGCGCCCTATTGGGCTGATGCGCAGAACTGACTGACCGGAAAGGCACATCATGACACACCCGAAAGACCCCGCCATGAACGGCGCCGAAAGCCTTGTGCATACGCTGCTGGCCGCAGGGGTGGATACCTGCTTTTCCAACCCCGGCACCTCCGAGATGCATTTTGTGGCGGCACTGGATCATATCCCCGGCATGCGTTCGGTGCTGACGCTGCAAGAGGGGGTCGCGACAGGGGCGGCAGATGGATATTACCGCATGGCAGGCAAGACCGCCTGCACGCTGCTGCATCTGGGGCCGGGGCTGGCGAATGGCCTCTCGAACCTGCATAACGCCAAAAAGGCAGGCTCGGGCGTGCTGAATATCATCGGGGAACATGCCGCAAGCCATATCGCACTGGATGCGCCGCTGACCTCGGATATTCAGGGGATTGCGCGGCCGGTGTCGCATTGGGTGCAAACATCCACCGATGCTGCCGATCTGGGCGCCGATGCCGCACGGGCGGTGCAGGCTGCCAACACCGCCCCCGGACAGGTCGCGGCATTGATCCTGCCTTCTGATACGGCATGGACCGAAGGCGGCGTGGTAGCCGCAGCTTTACCAACACCCGAAAGGCCGGATTTTGACCGCAGCCAGCTTGACGCGGCTATTGCAGCCTTGTCCGGGCCAGACAGCCTGCTGCTGCTGGGCGGGGCCGCATTGACCGAGGATAATCTGGAGATCGCAGGCCGCATCAGCGCCGCGACCGGTTGCGCGCTCTTGTCGGAATGGTCCAATGCGCGGATGGAACGTGGGGCAGGGCGTGTGGCCGTGGGGCGTGTGCCCTATCCGATTGATCAGGCTGTGGCGGTGCTGGCCCCCTATAAACGGATCGTGCTGGTGGGCGCGCGCGCGCCAATCGGGTTTTTCGCCTATCCCGGCAAACCCGCCATCCTGACAGCCGACGGCGCCGAGATCATCCATCTGGCCGATACCGGCAGCGACCTTGGCGGCGCCCTGACAGCACTTTGCCAGGGGGCAGGGGCAACAGATACCGCACCTGCGCATGTTGCAGCCAGTGCTTTGCCCGATCGTCCTGATGGCAAAAGCCCGCTCTCGCCGGAAAACATCGCCGCTTTGCTGGGCCGTGCCATTCCTGAAAATGCCGTGATTGTGGACGAATCCGTAACCACCGGGCGCAATTTCTCGCCCGCCACACAGGGCGCGCCGAAACATGTCTGGCTGAACAATTGCGGTGGCTCCATCGGCTATGGCCTGCCCGTGGCGATCGGGGCCGCGATTGCGGCACCAGCATCCAAGATCATGGCGCTGACGGGCGATGGCAGTGCGATGTATACGGTGCAGGCGCTCTGGACCATGGCGCGCGAGGATCTGGACGTGACCGTGGTGATCTTTGCCAATCGCAGCTACCGCATCCTGCGCGGCGAGCTGACCAATGTGGGCGTCGGCAATCCCGGCCCCCGCGCCATTGACATGCTGTCGCTGGACCGCCCCAATCTGGACTGGGTGCAAATGGCCCGCGGCATGGGCGTAGAGGCCGTGGCCGTCACCGATTGTGACGGGCTGGAAGCGGCGCTGGCCGAGGGGCTGGCAACATCCGGTCCCTACCTGATCGAAGCGGTGATGTAAAAAATACCTTGCAAGCCATTGTTATTCAGTAGCTTTTCGCCCCGATCAACCGGTCAATCGGCGCATAATCATCGGTCAGAATGATCGGGTTGCGCGCGGCCTTAAGCTGCGCCTGTGCCTGTGCGGGGATGCGGGCAAAGGTGATCGGGGCGGGCGACATGCCTTGCAGCACCTCCACATCGGTGGGGCTGAACCCGGCGGCGATGATATTGATCATCCGCTCGCCCGGATCAGGGCGCCGCGCCTCGGTCCAGATTTCGACATGCGGGAAAACCTGCTCCAGCGTATGGACCAGCGACATCAGCGCAATCATCCGGTCTGCATGGTCGATCACATTCATCAAGAACACGCCATCATCGGTCAGATGGGCGCGGACCAGTTCAAAAAACTCCTGCGTCACCAGATGCGCAGGCACCGCAATATCGGTAAAGGCATCGCCGATGATCACGTCATAGCGGTTGCCATCAGTGCGCAGGGCGGTGCGGGCATCTTGGTTCAGGATCCGCGTGCCTGTCGGATCAAACCAGAAATCGCGGATCGCCACTTCGGTCACGGTGGGGTCAATCTCGGCCACGGTGACAGCTGGGCGCGGGTCCAGCGTGGACCATTTTCGCGGCACGGTATAGGTGCCGCCCCCGATGAAAAAGGCGGAAAAATCCGTGCTGCCCATCCGTTCCCGCGCCAAAAGATCCAAAAGCGCCGCGTGGTCATAGAAAATCACATCCGGCAGATCACGGGCAGACACGCCATGCACCAGATGATCCAGCACCATCAGGCGCACCGGGCTGTTCGGATCAGCCGAGACATCCTCGACCCGGATGCAGAAATAATCGCTCTCCTCGGTGCAGGGCGAGGGTTGCGCGATTGTTGCCCCTGCCAGCACCAAACCCACCAGCCCCGCCAATACCGCCGCCATCACCCCGGATCTGTCGCCCGCGCGTCTGGCCAGCCAAAGCAGCAGCACGGCCGCCAACAGGTAACATACCGTCACCAATGCCAGCGTTCCAACAGAGCCGAGCCATGCCACAAACACAAACCCCGCCAATAGCGTGCCCGCAATGGCCCCGATGGCCCCGGCGGCAAACATGGCCCCCAAGGCGCGCCCCGATTGTTCCGGTGCCGCCACGACAGAGATTTGCGCCAGAACCGGCGCGGGTATGCCTGCAAAGAACGAGGGCAAAAAGAACGCCAGCATGGACAGCGCCACAATCGCCGTGATCGGCGAGGAGATATAGGGCAACACCAAATCGGCCCCGCTGCGCAGCACAAACACGGCCAGCGCCGTGGTGATCCCGGCCCCCAGCATGGACCATCCGGTCCAGAGCAGGGCGCGCGGGGTCTGCATTTCAGCGATGCGCCCCCCGGCCCAATGCCCCACGGAAAACCCGGCCAGAACAACCGCGATGATCGAGGTCCATGTGTAAAGCGACATGCCGACATAAGGGGCCAGCATCCTGCCTGCCACGATTTCCACCACCAGGGATGCCGCCGAGACTGCCGCCTGAAGGATCACCAGTAGGGTCACGCTGGGCAGGGCGGCTGCGCGTCCCCCGGTCAGGATGGCTGTCATGATCGTTTCCTTTTCAGCGCTATTCTCTGCCGGGGCAGTTGGGACAAAACAGACCCTGTCTGCAAGGGTGAAACCGCGCCATTTGGCAGGAAAAGACCTCTGCATGACACGCGCCATCGCCGATATCCCCCGCCCGGCGGCACCGC
>JBLRWJ010000117.1:0-2686 GCA_047921315.1 Rhodobacterales bacterium
TCACCTGCAATCTTGGCAAATCATATTGGCATCCTTGTTCAGGCACCCTATCTAGTTACCCATGAAAAACTTGATACACACCGCCCGCATCGCTGCCGCAGCCCTGCTGCTGGGCATCTCCCCGGTTCTTGCGGACGAACAGCCGCAAAGCTGGATCCCGTCAGAGATCACCTTGCCCGAGGATATGGAGGTGGTGACCGACCGCAGGATCGGCTCTGCTATCCGCGTCTTCACCTTCACCACGCAGGAGGATGGCGACACACTGGCGGTCAAATGGCGCGAGGCGCTGGAAACCGGCCCCTATCAGGTGATGCCTGCCGCCGAAGGTCTGGATCAGCGGCTGATCGAATTCTCCGGTGGCCGCGTGCAAAACGGCCAGATCGCCTTTTCGCGCGGCGCTGACGGCACCAATACGATGGTGCAATTCGACGCCTCGCTGCTGAATTGATCCGCGAAGGCAGATCCCTGGGGGATGACTTTGCGGATGTCTCCCCCCGGTCTGACATCCTCAAGCGCGGCTTGCCCCTGCCTTAGCGCACTTTCAGTGTCGCCAGCCCGATCATCGCCAGAATAAGCGAGATGATCCAGAAGCGGATCACGATGGTGGATTCCGCCCAGCCCTTTTTCTCGTAATGGTGATGGATCGGGGCCATCAGGAACACGCGCTTTCCGGTGCGCTTGAAGTAAAGCACCTGAATGATCACGCTCAGCGCCTCGACCACGAACAGCCCGCCCACGATGGCCAGCACGATCTCGTGCTTGGTGGAGACCGCAATCGCGCCCAAGGCACCGCCCAGCGCCAGTGATCCGGTATCGCCCATGAACACCGCCGCCGGTGGTGCGTTATACCACAAAAAGCCCAAGCCCCCGCCGATCAGACCCGCGACAAACACCAGTATCTCGCCCGTTCCCGGCACATAATGCACATCCAGATATTCGGTAAAATCGACGCGCCCCACCGCATAGGCGATCACGCCCAATGTGCCTGAGGCGATCATCACCGGCATGATGGCCAGACCGTCCAGCCCATCGGTCAGGTTCACCGCATTGGCCGAGCCGACGATCACGATCATCGCGAAAGGCACGAACAGGAAACCAAGGTTCAGCAGCGCCTCTTTGAACACCGGAAAGGCCAGTTGGTTGGTCAATGCCTCGGGGTGGTATTGCGCCGCCCAATAGGCCGCAATCGCCGCCACCAGCAGCCCCAGCCCGAACCGCAGCTTGCCGGGCACGCCCTTGGTGTTCTGTTTGGACACTTTGGCATAGTCATCCGCAAAGCCGATACAGGCAAAGGACATCGTGACAAACAGCACGATCCAGACAAAGGGGTTGTCCAGCCGCGCCCAAAGCAAGGTCGATGTCAGCAGCGCGCCCACGATCAGCAAACCGCCCATCGTGGGGGTGCCCGCCTTGACGAAATGCCCCTCGGGGCCGTCATCGCGGATCGGCTGGCCCTTGCCCTGACGGCGGCGCAGCACATTGATCAGGGGACGTCCGAACAAAAAGCCGAAGACCAGCGCCGTCATAAAGGCCCCGCCGGCCCGAAAGGTGATATAACGGAACAGATTGAAGATATCCCCGCCATCCGAAAGCGCGGTCAACCAATACAGCATTATTCTGTCCCTTTGTCTGATTGCGGCGCGGGATGGCCCAGTTTGCGCAGCGCGTCAACCACCTGACTGACCTTGCTGCCCTTGGATCCCTTGACCAGCAGGATATCGCCCGCATCCACCAGCCGATGCGCCCGCACGGACAGGTCCGCGGCCGTTTTGACACATTCGCCACGCTTGGCCTGCGGCAGCGCCATCCACAGATGCCGCATCAAGGGGCCCACGCAATGCACCTGCGTCAGATGCGCCATATAGGGAAGCTGTGCCAGACCGGCATGCAAGGCCACCTCATCCGGTCCCAGTTCCAGCATATCGCCCAGAACGGCAATCCGGCGGCCTTGGCGCACACGCCCCAACCCGTCACGCGGGGCCGCCGCAGCCAGAACCTCCAGCGCGGCCTCCATCGAGGTGGGGTTGGCGTTGAACGCATCATCGATCAGATCAAAGTAAAGGTCATCCGTCAGCGGATCGAGCAGGAACCGCTCGCGCAGCCCGCGCCCGGCGGGGGGCTGCCACGCGGACAGGTCATTGGCCGCCAGCACCGGGTTCAACCGCAAAGCATGGGCCACCGCCATCACGCCCATCGCATTGACCGCAAAATGCCGCCCCGGCGCATGCACCTTGAACAGGACCGGACGCCGCCATGCGCGGCCTTGCACCACAGTGGTCTGATCGCACAGGGTGACGGCCGTGATCCGGTGATGCACGGATGCGGTTTCCCCAAAGGTGATGGTGCGGGCCGCATGGCGCGCCGCCCAGTCCCGCAGGATTGGCGATGTCGCCAGATCGCCGTTCAGCACAGCAATGCCGCCCGGTTCCAGCCCGGTCAGGATGCTGGCCTTTTCCCGCGCGATACCGTCAAGGTCCTCGAACGCCTCAAGATGCGCGGCGGCCACGGTGGTGATCATCGCAACATGCGGGCGCGCCATCTGCGCCAGCGGTGCGATTTCGCCGGGATGGCTCATCCCGATCTCGATCACCGCGAATTGCGCATCGGCAGGCATCCGCGCCAGTGTCAGCGGCACCCCCCAATGATTGTTATAGCTGGCCTCGGCGGCATGGGTGCGGCCCTGCCC
>JBLRWJ010000117.1:2786-4743 GCA_047921315.1 Rhodobacterales bacterium
GCACCCCCCAATGATTGTTATAGCTGGCCTCGGCGGCATGGGTGCGGCCCTGCCCCTGCAAGACGCAGCGCAGCATTTCCTTGGTCGAGGTCTTGCCCACAGATCCGGTCACCGCAATCACCCGCGCTTGCGTGCGCGCCCGCGCCGCGCGGCCCAGATCCTCCAGCCCGCGCAGCACATCGGGCACGATCAGCAGCGGCGCATCGGCGGCCACACCGTCAGGGCGATGGCTGACCAGCGCCGCGCATGCGCCCGATGCCAGCGCCTGCGCCACAAAATCATGCCCATCGCGCACATCACGCAACGCCACGAACAGATCGCCGGGCTGCAGGGTGCGCGTATCGATGGACACACCCGTTGCCGCCCAGTCGCATGTGCTCTGCCCCCCGGTTGCAGCGGCGGCGGCGGCTGCGGTCCACAGGGTCATGCCAGCCTCCCGTCCAATGCGGCGACAGCCACGCTGGCCTGTTCGGCATCATCAAAGGGCAGCACCATATCGCCCACCGTCTGCCCGGTCTCGTGGCCCTTGCCCGCGATCAGCAGCGCATCACCGGGGCCAAGCGCATCGACACCGCGCAGGATCGCCTCGGCGCGGTCGCCCACTTCGCGTACATGCACGCGCGCATCCGCAGGAACACCCGCCAGCACTGCGGCACGGATCGCGGCAGGATCTTCCGAGCGGGGGTTGTCATCGGTCACGATCACCTCATCGGCATGGGCGGCAGCGGCCTGCCCCATCAGCGGGCGCTTGGTGGTGTCACGGTCCCCGCCCGCCCCGATGATGGCGACAAGCCGCCCCATCACATGCGGGCGCATCGCCTGCAACGCCGTGGCCACGGCATCGGGCGTATGCGCGTAATCGACAAACACCGCCGCACCATTGGCGCGGCTGGCGGCCAGTTGCATACGCCCGCGCACGGTTGTCAGATCGGGCAGGGTTTCAAAAACGCGGTCAGGCTCGGCCCCGCAGGCAATCACCAGCCCTGCGGCCAGCAACACGTTTTCCGCCTGAAACCCGCCCAAAAGCGCCAGATCGGCGCTGTAGCTTTTGCCCCGGAACCGCAGCAACACACGCTGCCCCGTGGCATCGAACCGCTGTGACAGCAGTTGCAGATCGGCCCCGTCGCGGCGGCCTATGCTGATCACCTCTTGCCCGCGGGTGCGCGCAATCGCCGCCATTTCCATGCCGCGCGGATCATCCACATTGATCACCGCCGTGCCATCAACACCCAGAACGCGGGTGAACAGCCCTGCCTTGGCGTCAAAATATTCAGCAAAATCAGCGTGGTAATCCAGATGATCCTGCGTCAGATTGGTAAAACCCGCCGCCATCAACTGCACCCCGTCAAGGCGGCGCTGCGCCAGACCGTGGCTGGATGCCTCCATCGCGGCATGGGTCACACCAGCGGCGGCGGCCTGCGCCAGCACGCGGTGCAGGGTGATCGGTTCGGGCGTGGTGTGATGCAGCGGCACCTCATAGGCCCCTTCCACCCCGGTGGTGCCAAGGTTGACAGCGGGCAGGTCCAGCGCCTCCCAGATCTGGCGGGTAAAACTGGCCACGGATGTTTTGCCATTGGTGCCCGTCACCGCCACCATCGTGGCAGGCTGCGCGCCAAACCACAGCGCCGCCGCATAGGCCAAGGCCTGCCGCGGGTCTTCGGCCACGATCAAAGCGGCATCCGATGCCGCCAGTTCACTGGCCGCAATCGCAGCACCCGCAGCATCGGTCAGGATCGCGGATGCCCCCATCCGCAAGGCGTACTGGATAAATTCGCCGCCATGTATTTGCGTGCCGGGCAATCCCGCGAACAGATAGCCCTGTTTGACATCGCGGCTATCCACCGCCAGCCCCGTCACCAGCGCGTCACGCCCCGACTGGGCGGTGAGGCCAAGCTGCCCCAAAGTTTTTGCCTGCCCCACCGGATACCCCTGCAAAGTTCCCATTCAATTCGATGTC
>JBLRWJ010000117.1:4843-8526 GCA_047921315.1 Rhodobacterales bacterium
AGTTTTTGCCTGCCCCACCGGATACCCCTGCAAAGTTCCCATTCAATTCGATGTCAGCGTTATACCCGTCAATTCCACAGGTTCAATCTCGGGCCTCAATCCCAAAAGCGGGGCCACGCGGCGGATCACCTCGGCGGCGACAGGCACAGCCGTCCAGCCAGCGGTGCGGCGCGGTTCGGTGCCCGATGTCTCCACCGCCTCGTCCAGCGTCACGATCAGCACATATTTCGGATCATGCGCCGGAAAGACGGCGGCAAAGGTCGCCAGAACCTTTTCCTTTTCATAGCCGCGCCCGTCGATGCGCGGCTTGTCGGCGCTGCCTGTCTTGCCGCCCACGGCATAGCCGGGCACATCGCCAAAGCTCGCGGTGCCCTGACTGACGGTCAGGCGCAGCATCCGGCGCAACTGTTCCGAGGTCTTCTGCGAGATCACGCGGGGGCCATATTGCGGCCCCTGCTGTTTCAGCAAGGTCGGCGATACCCGCGTGCCACCATTCACCATCGTCGCATAGGCCGCGGCCAGATGCAGCGGCGTGGCGGACAAACCATGCCCATAGGAAATCGTCATCGTGGACAGTTCCGACCAGCGCGGCGGCAACAATGGCTTGCCGCCCCGCGATTCCACCATTTCAAAGCCGGTTGTCTCCAACAGGCCAAGCTGGCCCAGAAACTCGCGCTGACGTTCGGCCCCGATATCAATGGCCAGCCGCGCCGTGCCCACGTTCGAGGATTTCTCGATCACCTGCGACACGCTGAGTTCAGGACCGTAATTGCGGAAATCCGAGATCCGGTGCCGCCCCCATGTCATGGGGGATTTGGTGTTGACCATGGTTTCAGGTGTGACCATCCCCATCTCCAACGCCTGCGCCACGGCGAAAATCTTGAAGGTCGAGCCCAGCTCATAAACACCCTGCACCACGCGGTTGAACAGCGGGCTGTCATCAGGCCGCCCCTGGGTGGGCGCAACGGGGCGGTCATTGGGATCAAAATCCGGCAAGGAGGCGATGGAAATCACCTCGCCCGTATGCACATCCATCAAGACAGCAGCCGCGCCCTTGGCGTTCAGCAGGCGCATCCCGCCGGACAGCACCTCTTCGGTGGCGGCTTGGATGGTCAGGTCCAGCGCCAGTTCCAGCGGCTTGCCCGCCCGCGCCGGATCGCGCAGCTGTTCGTCAAACTGCCGCTCCACCCCGGCCACGCCGATTACCTCGGCGGCATGCACCCCTTCGCGGCCAAATCCGGCACCGCCCAGCACATGGGCCGCCAGCGTGCCATTGGGATAAAGCCGCATGTCGCGCGGCCCGAACAACAGACCGGGATCACCGATATCATGCACGGCCTGTTTCTGTTCCGGGCTGAGGCGGCGCTTGATCCACAGGAATTTGCGGGTGCCGGTAAAATCACGATACAGGCGATCACGGTCCAGATCGGGGAAAATCCGCACCAGTTCGGTGGCGGCATGATCGGGGTCTATCATCTGTGGCGGCTGCGCATAAAGCGAGAATGTCTCAAGGTTGGTGGCCAGAATACGACCGTGCCGATCGACGATATCGGCGCGCAGCGCCTCGATATCGGCCCCGGCTGCACTGGCGCGCGGCTCGCTGGGTTCGGATGCGGCCAACAGCGCCATGCGCACGCCCACCATTGTAAAGGCACAGATGAACAGCACGCCCAGCACCAGCAGCCGGCCTTCGGCGCGCTGGCGGGCGCGGTCGCGCATTTCCTCATGGCGCAGGCGCAGGTTCTCACGCTCGATCGCATCGGGATTTTCCCCTTTGGCGCGGGCGTCCAGAACGCGGGCCAGCGGGCGCAGCGGTGTGCGGATCATGGGCGTGCCCCCATATTTGATACGTCTATCGCATCCACAATCGGATCGGTGAGCGGCAACAACCCTTCCTCGGCCAGAGGGAAGGCCACCTGATCAATGCGGCCAAACTGTTCCGGGGCCATCGGCATCAGGCCCAGCGTGTCAAAGTTCAGATCCGCAAGATCGCGCAACCGTGCCGGACGGTTCAGATAGGCCCATTCGGCCCGCAACACCGCCAGCCGCGCGCGCGAGGCACCGATATCGCGTTGCAACTGTTCGGTGATGCTCAGCGCCTGCTGGGTGCGGAAATTCTCGCGGTAGGCCCAAAAGGCCAGCCCGATCACGGCACAAGCGGTCAGAACGAACAGGATGGAACGCATCTCAGAACTCTCCCTTGATCTGTGGCATGCCCAAAGCGGCCATATCGGCATCTCCGGCAGGCGCATCGGTGCGGATGGCGACACGCAGCTTGGCACTGCGCGCGCGCGGGTTTTCCGCCAGCTCCTGCTCATCCGGCCCGATGGCCTTGCGCGTGGTCTGGCGAAATTGCGCGATGGGTTCGGCCTCTTGCGGCGCATAGCGGTTGGCGCGCCCGGCGGTGCCGCTGCGCGCCTGAAAGTAGCGTTTGACCATGCGGTCTTCGATGGAATGGAAGGTCACAACCGCCAGCTTGCCGCCGGGCTTCAGCGCCCGTTCAGCCGCCATCATCCCTGTGGCCAGTTCGCGATATTCATCATTCACCGCGATGCGCAGCGCCTGAAAGCTGCGCGTGGCGGGATGCGATTGCCCCGGCTTGCTGCGCGGCAGGCATTTTTCGATCAATCCGGCCAGTTGCAGCGTGGTCGTGATCGGGGCCTCGGCCCGCGCTTTGACAATGGTGCGCGCAATCCGGCGGCTGGCGCGCTCCTCGCCATAGTGAAACAGGATATCGGCGATCATGCCCTCATCGGCCCCATTGACGATATCGGCAGCAGAGGGGCCGGATTGGCTCATCCGCATGTCCAGCGGGCCGTCACGCATGAAGGAAAAGCCGCGTTCGGCCAGATCAAGCTGCATCGAGGACACCCCCAGATCCAGCACAACACCGTCCAGATCCTGCCCGTATTCATCCAGCCTGGAGAACACCCCCTCGACCATCGTGATCCGGTCGCCATAAGCTGCGGCCCAGCCCTGCGCCATCTCAAAGGCCAGCGGATCACGATCCACCGCGATGACACGCGCGGCCCCCGCCTCCAGCAGGCCCCGCGTATAGCCGCCCGCGCCGAATGTGCCATCCAGCCAGACCCCGGTCACAGGGGCCACCGCCTTGAGCAGCGGACGCAACAGAACCGGAACATGGGGGGCATCAGAGGGGATCGCGGCAGCAGCGGCCATGGCTTAGTCCCCTTTCGGATTATCCAGATAGATGAGCGGATCGAAATCCTCGGGCAGATCGTCCAGCCATGCCTCGGTGCGGGCCAGCTCTTCGCTCTGATAGGTTTCGGGCTTCCATATCTGGAAGGTATCGCCCGCCGCAATAAAGAACGCCTCTTCCTCAAGCCCGATTTTGGCGCGCAGCTTGGCCGGCAGCACGATGCGCCCCGTTTCGTCTACGCTGGTCGGATAGGATTGGCCGTGGAACATCCGCTCCAGCATCTTGCGCTCCATCGAGCCGCGGGGAAGTGCGGCGATCTTGGCGTCAACCTCGTCAATCGCGACCATGGTGTAGCATTCCAGAAACTTGCGGCGATGATCGGCATAAACGATGACAAGCTCGGGGTTCAGACCCTCGGTCCAGTTCGGATCACCCGCTTCCAGAACACGGCGAAACAGGGCCGGGATAGACACCCGCCCCTTACCGTCCACCTTATGGTGACTCTCGCCTCTGAACCTGCGAA
>JBLRWJ010000118.1:0-8356 GCA_047921315.1 Rhodobacterales bacterium
GGTGCCGCCGGGCGGGGGATATCGGCGATGGCGCGTGTTATGCAGAGGTCTTTCTTAGGCAGTATTCTGGCCAATTACTCGGTCAACATTTGCCAGACATCGACACGATACCAGCATATCATGACATCAGGGTCGCCCCAGATCACACCCTGTCGCGCGTGCCCCCGGGTGGTGGCATGCGAAAGGCCAGCCGCATTTGCTTTTCGGTCTCGACCAAGGCGAAAAATACCATGCCGATGACAATAATCAGCACCCCGTCAAATAGGGGCACCGCCTGCGTGCCGAATACGGGCTGCAAAACAGGCAGATAGGTGATGGCGAATTGCCCCGCTGTCACGATGATCACACAGCTCCAGATGACCTTTGTGCCGCGTGCTGCCGCCCAGGTCAGCGAGGTGCCGTGAATATTGCGGATGAAGAACAGGTGGAAAATCTCAAGCACCACCAGCGTGTTCATCGCCATGGTTTGCGCCAAGGCTATCGAATGGCCCTTGTCGATCGCATAGAAATACACGCCGAACACCGCGATCAGAAACAACGTTGAGACCAGAAGAATATGCCACAACAGACCCCCCGTCAGAAGCGGCTGGTGGCGGGGGCGGGGCGGGCGCTGCATCGCGCCTGTCTCGGATGGCTCAAAAGCAAGGGCAAGGCCCAGCGTCACGGCGGTGATCAGATTGATCCACAGGATTTGCACCGCTGTGACGGGCAAGGCCATTCCGGCAAAGAGGGCAAGAATGATGGTCATTGCCTCGCCCGCATTGGTGGGCAAGGTCCAACTGATCACCTTGCGGATATTGTCATATACCGTGCGCCCTTCGCGGACTGCCGCCGCGATCGAGGCAAAATTGTCATCTGCCAGCACCACATCAGCCGCCTGTTTTGCCGCCTCGCTGCCTTTTTGCCCCATCGCTATCCCGGCATCCGCCCGCTTCAGGGCCGGCGCGTCATTGACCCCATCACCCGTCATTGCCACGGTCAGCCCGCGTTCCTGCAAGGCGGTGACCAGCCTTAGCTTGTCTGCAGGCGAGGTGCGGGCAAAGATATCGGTATGCACGGCCGCTTCGGACAGGTCTGTATCGTCCATCGCTTCGATATCGGCGCCGGTCAGGACATCGCGGTGGTTGCGCAGCCCGATACGCTCCGCGATGGCCTGCGCTGTTGCCGCATGATCCCCTGTGATCATCTTGACCCGAATGCCCGCTGAATGACAGTCTGCCACCGCTTCAATCGCCTCGGTGCGGGGGGGATCAATCAGACCGATCAGCCCGATCAGGGTCAGCCGGCCGCGCAGATCATCATGCGTCAAGGCTGTCTGGTCCGGCTCTGCTGCACGCATCGCCACCGCGATCACGCGTTGGCCGTTGGCGGCAAGATCCTCCACCGTTGCCGCCCATGTGTCATGGGCCAAGGGCGCGGTTTCGTCAGCCCCGCTGCGCTGATCCGTGCGCTGATCCATGCACAGGGCCATGATCGCTTCGGGGGCACCTTTGGCATAGATCATCGCCTTGCCTTCGGGACTGTGCGCCAGAACCGCCATATAGCGATGCGCAGCATCAAAGGGGACCGCATCGCGCCGGTCCCATCCTTGAAGAAGGTCAGAGCCGCTGCCGATGATCTTGCCCGCCAGCGCCAGCAATGCACCTTCCATCGGATCACCTTCGACGCGCCAGACACCTTCTGTCTGTCGCAGGGCCGCATCATTGCAAAGGCCCGCACACTGCGCCAGCTCGGTCAGGTTGCTGTTATCCATTGCCTTCGCATCCAGCGCTGGCGCCTGAACCTTCCCCTCTGGTGAATAACCCTGACCGGTGACATCATATCGCTGATCCGCCAGGGCAAGCTGTGCGGCCATCATCTCGTTCCGGGTCAATGTGCCGGTTTTGTCCGAACAGATCACCGAGACCGATCCCAGCGTTTCAATCGCGGGCAACCGGCGGATGATGGCATGGCGGCGCGCCATGGCCTGCACGCCGACAGCCAGCGTGATGGTCAGAACAGCCGGCAGACCAACAGGAACCGCCGCCACAGACAGGCCAACCACAGCCATGAACAGTTCGGAAAACGGCATATGGGTGACAAAATACCCATAGGCCAACAAGGAACCCGCAACCATCAGGATGAAAACGGTCAGCCAACGGGCAAACAGATCCATCTGCGCGACAAGCGGCGTTGTCAGGGTTCTGACATCGGCCAGCATACCGCTGATCTGCCCGATGCGCGTGGCCGGACCTGTAGCGGCGACAACACCGCGCCCCGTCCCCGCCGCGACAAGCGTGCCCGAAAACAGCATCGAGGCATGATCGCCAAGGGCTGCATCCTCCGGCACCGGATCAACCGCCTTTTCAACCGGGACGGATTCCCCGGTCAGAATCGCCTCTTCCGCCCGCAGGCTGCGCGCCTCGATGATGCGCAGATCAGCGGGCACCAGATCACCCGCTTCGATCAGGACGATATCGCCGGGCACCAGATCCGCCGCATCCACAGTCACCCGCCGCCCGTCCCGCAGCACCGCCGAATGCGGCGCCAGCATATTGCTGATCGCGGCCATCGCATCTTCGGCGCGGCCTTCCTGCACAAAGCCAACCACCGCATTGCCAATCACAACAGCAAGGATGAATCCGGTGTCAATCCAATGGCCAAGGGCGGCCGTCACAGCCGCCGCACAGATCAGGACATAG
The DNA here is from genome assembly GCA_047921315.1 of Rhodobacterales bacterium. Classification (GTDB taxonomy): domain Bacteria; phylum Pseudomonadota; class Alphaproteobacteria; order Rhodobacterales; family Rhodobacteraceae; genus Seohaeicola. Next base: position 2,682 of record JBLRWJ010000118.1, read on the forward strand.
ATCAGGATATTATGAAAATGGGCCAGAAACCGCAGAATCACGCTGCGTTTTCGCGCCGCCTCGATCCTGTTGGGGCCATGTTGGGCAAGCCGCTCCTTCACCTGTTCTGTGCTGAGGCCATCAGCCTGACTATCAAGCAGAGCCAAACTTTCCTTGACCGATACGGCATGAATCCGGCCTGCCGCCTGCGCATCTTTACGTGGCATCAGGGACGGGGCCTTCCAGTGAGATCCAGCGCGATGACGGTTGCCAGATCCGCCAGACTGTCATGCAACAGCTGCAGCACATAGCGCGGGTTATGCACATAGCCGCCGGGGTCTTTTGTTGCGACCTGATAGTTATAGGCGGCTTTCAACAAACGCGGGGTCCAGTTCTGGTAGCGGTTGGGAAACCCGCCCTCATCCGGACCGATCTGGCCATCGCCATCCGCATCGGTAAAGAAATACGGGAACTGACCGGGCGCATAGCCAACAGGCGTGCCCGCAACATCCCTTGCATAGATCTGGATCGCCGCAAGCAGTTGTTGCCGCAGGCCGGTGATTTCACTATATATCCCGGTTGCGATATCCCCGTCCCCGTCAAAATCGCGGTGCTGGGTGCGGATATCGCGCAGATTGTCCACACCACGATGGCAGCTCAGGCAGCCCTCATCCGCGACCTGTGTTGTGTGGACATCATGACAGGCGGCGCAGGTATTGGCGCTGGGCACATGCGCGAATGTCCCCGCATAGCTTTGGCCGGGATACTGATACCCGCCCCGCACATCGCTGCCCGCCATCACAGCGGCGGCGATACCATAGTGGATGTTCATGAACCCCAGATCATCGCTCACGGCATCCTCATCAAGTGTTGCAGTTGCGGCATCCACGTCATCACCGGACAGACGGCCCTGATGGCACACCGTGCAAACCGCAGAGGCCCCATGCCCTTGGGTCACAACACCCGATGGAAAGGGCACCGCATCCAGCGCATGCGCCGTGTCAGTGTGGCACGAGGCGCAACCGATAGGCGCGTTGATCGCGGCGGGGTGTTCAACAGCCCCGAACGGCGACCCGTCAGCCCCGAGATAGGCAATAAAACCCGGCTGGGAATGGCACGCGGCACAGTTTTCCGGCACCGCCCCATCCTTGTTCCAGTAGGTGAAGGATTGCGAGGTATAATCACCATGTGGCGCATTCAGCCACTCCTGCACGATGCGGGCCATATCATCCAGATCGTATTGCGACAGGCTGCTTTGCGACAATGCAAGACCTGCCCCCCCTCCTGCAAGGAATGGTGACAGGACAAATGCGCGGATCAGTGTTCTTATCGACATGGTCTGCTCCTTGGGTCAGTAGGTGGTGGAAGGGGCGGTGACACACCAAGGGTTCCACAAAAAACTGATCCTGCCCTTGAGGTCGATCAAAGCATGGCAGAATTTGTTGTGCCAGTTTATTCAGGTTACGCAGAAGATTGATCACTCCTGAAAGGGCAAGTCATGACCGCCGCGATCAAACCTGAAACGCACAGCAGGCCTGATATCTGGCCGGGCTTGCCACCACGCAAGATGGCGGTGCTGTATCTGTTGGTCTGTCTGTTTCCGCTGTCGCTTGCCACGCTGTCGCACACCACACCGCTGGACAGGTGGGAAGCGTTTGGCGCGGCCCTTGGCCTGACCGCTTTGGTGGCGATGCTGGTGCAGATCCTCAGTTCCGGTCGGTTTCGGCGGATTTCCGGCGGGATGGGTGTTGACCGGATCATGGCCTTTCACAAGATTGCCGCCTATTGGGTTTTGCTGGCGGTGCTGCTGCATCCCTTGGCTTATGTGTTGCCCACCTTTCTGGATGATCCTGCACGCGGGATGGAACGGCTGATCGCCTATCATGTGATGCCGCAATTCCTGACCGGCGTGATCGCAATGGCGGCGCTGTTGATGTTGGTGGTCTCCAGTGTCATGCGCGCATGGCTGCAATATGAATTGTGGCGCGGCACCCATGTGGTCTTGACCCTGATCGCATTGGGCTTTGGCCTGCATCACGCCTTGACCGTCGGCAGGCTCAGCGCGATTGGGCCGCTGCATGGCCTGATCTGGGGCATAGGTGCTGCCGCGTTTGTGGCCATGGCGGTGCTTTACGGGTGGCGCTGGCTGCTGATTCACCGCCAGACGTGGCGTTTGGACAAGACTGTCAAACTGGCAGATCGCATCTGGGAGTTGGAGATAGTTCCGGCGGCAGGTGTGGCACCGCTGGATTACAAAGCCGGGCAATTTGTCTGGATGACCGAAGGCGCGCGCCGCTTTCCGCTGTGGGATCATCCCTTTTCCATCGCCAGCAGCCCGCAAGAGGACCGCTTGCGCCTGATCATCAAGGAAGTGGGGGATTTTACCCGCAAGGTTGTGCGCTTGCCCGCAGGCACGCCCATCGGGATCGACGGGCCTTATGGCACCTTCACGCTGGAGCGGCACCCCGGCCAGACGATCCTGCTGATTGCAGGTGGCGTTGGTATTGCCCCGATCATGGGGTTGCTGCGCGATCTGGCGGCGCGCGGTGATCCGCGCCCCATCAGGGTGGCCTATGCTGTCGGACAAGCGGATAACCTTGCCTGCCTGCCCGAGCTTGAGGCCACCAAAGCCCAGCTTGATCTGCGTGTGATGCTGATCAGCGAAACGGCCCCCAAGGACTGGCGCGGCGAAACGGGGTTTCTGGATCATGGCAAACTCTCTGCCTTGCTGGAGGGCTGTGATCCGTCGCAAACTGTCGCAATGATCTGCGGGCCGGGGCCGATGGTGACAGCGGTGGCCGATACGCTGCTGGATATCGGCCTGCCGATGGATAATGTGGTCTATGAACGCTTTGACTATGCTGGCGGTCTGTCCGCGCGGCAGGATCGTCGCCGCACCTTCGGGATGGTCAGCCTGCTTTTGGTGCTGATGCTGGTGGTGGCGGGCCTGTCACAGATCCTGTTACTGTAGCAGGGTGGCTTGATTGACCTTGTTGGTCTTGCCTGTTGCGCCCGCGGAGCTAGGCTCTGCACCCTGCGCGATAGCGTGCTTTCAGCAAAGGCCCTCCGATGACAGCAGCAGCTTTGGCCGTTCCCGGCGATATTACCACGCTGACCGGCGGCTATATCTATGATCTGCGGCTGATGGAGGCGTTGGCCCACGCCGGACGCCGGATAAGATTGATCAGCCTGCCTGCGGGTTTTCCCTTTCCCAGCCCTGCGGATATGTCCGCCGCGCTGGAGGCGCTGCAAAGCCTGCCTGCAGATTGCCCTGTGATCATTGACGGCTTGGCCTTTGGTGCCTTGGACACAGCAGGTGTGGCGCGGATCAGTGCCCCTATCGTGGCGCTGGTGCATCATCCGCTGGCATTGGAAAGCGGCCTGCCTGAGGCACAGCAACAGCATTTGCAACAGACCGAGCAGGACAATCTGCGCCATGCCGCACAGGTTCTGGTGCCCAGCCCGCATACGAAATCCATCCTGATCCGGCAATATGATGTCCCCGCAGACGTGATCCACATCGCCCGTCCGGGGATCGAACAGCCCGGCGGCGGCACCAGCCGCAAAGCCAACCCGGACGGTGTGCCCCTGATCCTGTCTGTCGGCATTCTGCATCCGCGCAAAGGGCATGATGTGCTGATCAACGCGCTGGCCCGGATCACTGATCTGGACTGGCGCGCCAGCATCGTGGGCAATCCGTGGGAGCCGGGCCATTTTGACGCGCTGCAACAGCAGATTGACCAGCTTGGCCTGACCGGGCGGGTCCATCTGACAGGGCGTGTATCAGCAGAGAAACTGGCGCAGCTTTATCAGCAGGCCAGCCTTTTCGCGCTGGCGACACGGTATGAGGGCTACGGGATCGTGTTTAACGAGGCTTTGGTCCATGGTTTGCCCATCGTGTCCTGCCGGACAGGGGCGGTGCCGGATACCGTCCCGCCCGAGGCCGGATTGTTGGTAGAGCGGGATGATCCTGCCGCCTTTGCCGATGCGTTGCGGCGGATTCTGTCTGATCCCGCACAGCGCGCCGCAATGGCAATGGCCGCAGCACGCAACGGTGCGGCCTTGGCCAACTGGGCCGAAACTGCGCGCATCGCGGGTCTGGCACTGGACGCAGCGGCCAGATCACGCGCCGGGGCCACAGAGTGACCGCCGCAGCACAGGATCAGGCTGATCTGGCGCTGGCCTTGCACGCGGCAAAGCAGGCCGGACATATCCTGATGCGCCATTGGGCAGCGCGCAGCGATCTGGCAATCACGACAAAGCGCGCAGGCGATTTTCTGTCACAAGCGGATATCGAGGCTGAAACCTGCCTGCGCGGTATTCTGCTGGAGGCCCGCCCCGGCGATGGCTGGCTGGGCGAGGAAACAGGCAGCACGCCCTATGCACCCCGCCGCTGGATCGTGGACCCGCTGGACGGCACCACAAATTTTCTGCGTGGCATTCCGCATTGGGCCGTGTCCATCGCGCTGGAGGTGGACGGCGTGCGCCGCATCGGGGTTATCCATGATCCGGCCAAGGCCGAGGTTTTCTCTGCCTGTCTGGGCGCAGGGGCGCATCTGAACGGCATATCAATCAAGGTTGCGGATACAGACAGCTTTGCATCGGCCCTGTTCGGGACGGGTATCCCGTTTGGTGGCATGGCACATATCGCTGATCACGCAGCCGATATCGCCCGCCTGATGCCCCATTGCGCAGGCGTCAGGCGGATGGGGGCGGCGGCGCTGGATCTGGCTTATGTGGCGGCAGGCCGGCTGGACGGGTTCTGGGAACGCCGCCTGCGCCCTTGGGATATCGCTGCCGGATTGGTGGTGGCCCATGAGGCTGGCGCACGGATCGCGGCGCTTGATCCCGGTGATCAGCCGGAAAAATCCGGCACTGTCGTGACAGCAACGCCCACAGTATTTGACAGGTTCGCCTGTTTGCTACGCGATCAGCCGGTCAATCGCGCATAAAGATCACCCGATGGGGCATCGGCAGGCAAACCGCGCAGCCAGTCTTTTGTCGCCTCTGCCTCGCGCCAGGCATCCCAGATAAACGCCGCAGATTCGCCACGCACCGGATTGAACCGGTAGGGCCCCAGCTCCTGCAAACGGTCAATGACCGACAAGGTCAGATCGGGCAAGCCGGGCAAATACTCTACCGATATCATCTCGACCGGCTGGCTCAGGCCTGACAGCACCTCAAGTTCAAACCCTTCAACATCGATCTTGATGTAGCGGGGCAAACCTTCTTCGGCGATCAGCCTGTCCAGCGTCGTGACCTGCACCTGTTGCGCACTGTCCCATCGCACATGTTCAAAACCGGGGGCGGCACCCGCCTGCGTGACAAACCCGGTATTCAGCGATGACACTGTCGGATGCCGCGAGGATACCGCCATTTGCGCCACGGATTCAGAACCGCCTGCCGCAGCTTCGACCAAGCGGATATCGCGTGGCAAGGTCAGCCGCAGAAAGCCTGAGAACGGCGCTTGCGGCTCCAGCGCCACAACACGCGCGCCCGCCGCCCGCATCGCCCGCGCCCGCGTGCCGACATGTGCGCCCACATCAAAGGCCAGATCACCGGGGCGCAGCAATGCGCGGTAAAAACGGCGTAGCGGCCCGGTCCTCACCGGATTGTGATAGATCACCAAGGATCGCAAAAGACCTGTCCAATGTGCAAGGCCCAAACCTGCTCTCCTCTTGTTGTGTGTATGAAAG
>JBLRWJ010000119.1:0-6147 GCA_047921315.1 Rhodobacterales bacterium
CTTAGAGTTTTCTGACGCCAAGCAAGGAACCACCAATGAACCGCTACCCACGCAACATGATCGGATACGGGGCCAACCCGCCCAATGCCCAATGGCCGGGTGCCGCCAAAATAGCTGTTCAGTTTGTCATAAATTACGAAGAGGGCGGCGAAAACTGCATCCTGCATGGCGATGCCACGTCCGAGGCGTTCCTGTCCGATATTGCAGGCGCCACCCCTTGGCCCGGCCAACGGCACTGGAACATGGAATCAATCTATGACTACGGCGCGCGCGCCGGTTTCTGGCGGCTGCACCGCCTGTTCACAGGCGCCAATATCCCGGTTACCGTCTATGGCGTGGCCACGGCCCTTGCACGCAGCCCCGAACAGGTAGAGGCGATGAAAACCGCCGGTTGGGAAATTGCCAGTCATGGTCTGAAATGGATCGATCATCGCGATATGTCCGAGGATGACGAACGCGCCGCCATCCACGAAGCGATCCGCCTGCATACCGAGGTGGTCGGCGAACGCCCGCGTGGCTGGTACACCGGGCGCTGCTCGGCCAATACCGTGCGGCTTCTGGCGCAGGAGGGCGGATGCGACTGGATCAGCGACACCTATGATGACGATCTGCCCTACTGGCTGGAGGTGGGGGACCGCGACCAGTTGGTCATCCCCTATACGCTGGAGGCCAATGACATGCGCTTTGCCACCGCGCCGGGCTATATCACAGGCGGGCAATTCTTTGACTATCTGAAAGACAGCTTCGATATGCTCTATGCCGAAGGCGATGCCGGACGGCCCGCTATGATGTCCATCGGGCTGCACTGCCGCCTGATCGGACGGCCGGGCAAACTGGCAGGGCTAAAGCGCTTTCTGGACTATATCGCAGGGTTTGATGGCGTCTGGTGCCCGCGCCGTATCGACATTGCCCGCCATTGGGCACAGACCCATCCGCATCAGCGCCGCACGCGCCCCAGCCAGATGGACAAGGCCGGTTTTGTTGCCAGATTCGGCGGCGTTTTCGAACATTCCCCTTGGGTCGCGGAACGTGCATGGCGGCTGGAGCTGGGGGCCGCGCATGATACAGCAGCAGGCCTGCACAATGCCCTTGCCCGTGTGTTCCGCAGCGCTTCCGAGGCCGAAAGACTGGCCGTGCTGACCGCGCATCCTGATCTGGCTGGCAAACTGGCTGCCGCCCGACGACTCACAGCAGAATCCACGTCCGAACAGGCCAGCGCCGGGCTGGACGCCCTGACCGATGCGGAACGCGCCCGGTTCACCGCGCTGAACAAAGCCTATGTCGCGCGCCACGGCTTTCCCTTCATCATCGCGGTGCGGGACAATACCAAAGCCAGCATCATGGCCGCGTTCGAATCCCGCCTGAACAACGACCGCGACAGTGAATTTGCAACAGCCTGCGCGCAAGTTGAACGGATCGCGCGCCTGCGACTCGAGGATATGCTATGAGCTATGCTTTCCCCCCCGGCGGCTTGCCCGGTCAGGACGTGATGCCTGACGGCAAGGCGGTTTTTACAACCGCCTATGCCTTCATCCCGGCCAACACGATGCGCGACATCGTGACCAGCCTGCTCCCCGGCTGGAATGACACCCGCGCATGGATCATTGCGCGCCCGCTCTCCGGGTTTGCGGAAACCTTCGCCCAATATGCGGTAGAAGTGTCCCCCGGCGGCGGCTCTGACATACCGGAACCGGACCCGCGCGCACAGGCTGTCTTGTTCATCGCCACAGGTCAGATGCATCTTACCATCGACGGCGCATCCCATATCCTGACAACGGGGGGCTATGCCTATATCCCCGCTGGCAGCAAATGGACGCTGACCAATCCCGGCGATGCACCACTGCAATTCCACTGGATTCGCAAACGCCATGAAACCGCCCCCGGCATTGAAACCCCCTCAGCCTTTGTCACATCAGATCAGCAAACACCCGTCACATGGATGCCCGGCACGGATAAATGGGGCACAACCCGCTTTGTGGCGCCGGACGACCTGCGCCATGACATGCATGCCAATATCGTCACATTCCGCCCCGGTGGCCTGATCCCCTTTGCTGAAACCCATGTAATGGAACACGGGCTTTACGTCCTGCAAGGCACCGCCCGCTATTTGCTGAACACCGACTGGGTCGATGTCGGCCCCGGTGATTTCATGTGGCTGCGCGCCTTCTGCCCGCAAGCCTGTGTGGCCACCGGATCAGAACCGTTCCGCTACCTGTTGTACAAAGACGTCAACCGCCACCCCGCGCTGACCCTCTGACATTGCCTTCATTGTTCCAAAAATACTCAAATCCGCGCTGTCCCAGCCACAGGAGGTTTCTATGCAGAACGCCGTTAAAGCCCGCCCCCTGACAGCACAGGATTTTGCCCCATACGGCGAGGTGCTGGAAACAGGCGGGGCGCCTGACCGTATCATCAATCAGGGCTTCTGCGGGCGCTGGCACGACAGGGCCACGCTGGATTTTGGACCGGGTGGTCGCGCAGGTATCAGCATCTTCAAAGCGGAACCACGCGCATTGCCCTACAAACTGGATCTGCTGGAGCGCCACCCAGAGGGCAGTCAGGCCTTCATCCCCATGAGCATGACCGAATGGCTGGTCATCGTCGCAACTGGTCAAGACAGCATACCCGGTCAGATCTCAGCCTTCATCGCGGCCCCCGGTCAGGGCATCAACCTTCATCGCGGCACATGGCACGGGGTGCTGACTCCGCTGCATGCACCGGGCCTCTTTGCTGTGATCGACCGGATCGGTGACACGGCAAACCTTCAGGAATATCCGCTTGAGGTGCCCTGCATCATCACGCGCTGAACACCAAGGCCCCGCCAAGAGGGCCCCAAAAAACCGCAACAAGGAGACTTCAGGGATGGCTGACACCTCACTGGGCACGCCCGAACAATTACGCAACCCCGATTATACCCCCGCGCTGGCCAAGGCCATTCCGCTGGGCATCCAGCATGTGCTGGCGATGTTTGTGTCCAACGTCACACCTGCTATCATCGTGGCGGGGGCTGCTGGCTTTGGCTTCGGGTCAAACTCGCCCGATTTTCCCAACATGATCTATATGATCCAGATGTCGATGCTGTTTGCCGGCATCGCCACGCTGTTCCAGACCATCGGCATGGGGCCTGTGGGATCGCGGTTGCCCATCGTGCAGGGCACATCATTTGCCTATCTGCCGGTGATGATTCCGGCTGTGGCGGGAATGGGCACAGCTGGCCTTGCGGGGCTGATGACAGGCGTGATGATTGGCGGTCTGTTCCATATCGTGATCGGCACCTTCATCGGGCGGTTGCGTTTCGCCCTGCCGCCACTGGTAACAGGGCTGATCGTGCTGATGATCGGTCTGGCGCTTGTCAAAGTCGGCATTCAATATGCAGCTGGCGGTGTGCCGTTGATGGGCACGCCCGAATTTGGATCGCTGGCGATGTGGACCCCGGCCCTTGTCGTCATCCTTGTGACCCTCGCGCTCAAGTTCTTTACGCGCGGCATGATGTCTGTCGCGGCTGTGCTGATCGGCCTGATCGCGGGCTATGCCGTGGCCTATATGATGGGGCAGGTCACCTTCGGAAATGTCGCGCGCGCCAGCATGTTCGAACTGCCGACACCATTTAAATGGGGGGTCGAATTCAACATCGCCATCATCATCGGCATGTGTTTCATGGCTGTCATCTCGGCCATCGAAACCGTTGGCGATGTCTCCGGTATCTGCAAGGGCGGTGCAGGCCGCGAGGCAACAGACCGCGAGATTGAGGGCGCAACCTATGCAGACGGTGTCGGCACCGCCATTGCCGGGATGTTCGGTGGCCTGCCCAATACATCGTTCAGCCAGAATGTCGGCCTGATCAGCATGACCGGCGTCATGAGCCGCCATGTCGTAACCATTGGCGCGGTCTTTCTGATCATCTGCGGTCTGGTGCCAAAATTCGGCGCCATCGTGTCGACTGTGCCGATCAACGTGCTGGGCGGCGGTGTGATCGTGATGTTCGGCATGGTCTGTGCGGCGGGTGTCAACATGCTGTCCGATGTCGCATGGAACCGCCGCAACATGGTGATCTTTGCGGTATCCCTGTCTGTGGGTCTTGGCCTGCAACTGGAACCAACGGCGCTGCAACACCTGCCACGGACGCTGCAGATCCTGCTGACCTCGGGCCTGTTGCCTGCGGCTGGCCTGTCGATCATCCTCAATCTGGTGCTGCCACAAGACCTGGATTGATCTGTCGCCACAATAATAATGGCCTGCCCTCACTCCGGAAGGCAGGCCTTTTATGTTTGGCACCCTGTCAGAGACACGCCTCCAGCAGCGCCCTAGTATTGGCCGGTGTCATCTCAACCGGATTGCCGCCAGTGCTGGGATCTTGCAAAGCAGAGGCCGTCAGTGCGTCCAGATCAGGGTCTGTTACGCCCAAATCCGTCAGATTGGCGGGAATGCCAAGCGCCGCTGTCAGCGCGCCAACGAAATCATAAAACCCGTCAAAGCCACCGGAGATGCCAAGATAGGCCGCAGCTTGTTCAATGCGCCCTTCAATCGCGGCGCGGTTGAAACGCAGCACCGCCTGCATCACCACAGCATTTGTGGTCCCGTGATGCGTGTTGTGCACCGCGCCAATCGGGTGGCTGATCGCATGGATTGCGCCCAGACCTTTCTGGAACGCCACAGCCCCCATCGCTGCTGCCGCCATCATCTGGCCACGCGCCTCGATATCGGTGCCATCCGCATAGGCGCGCGGCAGATAGTCCTTGACCAGCCGCATCCCTTCCAGCGCAATCCCCTGACTCATCGGGTGAAAATGCGGCGAGCAATAGGCCTCAAGACAATGGGCAAAAGCATCCATGCCTGTGCCCGCCGTGATCGCCTTTGGCATGCCCACGGTCAGCTCCGGATCGCAGATCACGACAGAGGGCAGAATTTGCGGATGAAAGATGATCTTTTTCTCATGCGACACCGAATTGGTCAGCACGGATGCGCGCCCAACCTCTGATCCGGTGCCCGCCGTTGTGGGCACCGCCACGATAGGTGCAATCGCGGAGGCATCGGCGCGGGTCCACCAATCGCCGATATCCTCATAATCCCAGACCGGGCGCGTCTGGCCCGCCATGAACGCCACCGCCTTGCCCAGATCAAGGCCCGATCCGCCGCCAAAGGCGATCACCCCGTCATGCCCACCCGCATGATAAGCGGTTACACCGGCGGCCAGATTAATCTCGGTCGGGTTGGGATCAACATCGGCAAACATGGCGCGGCCCAGCCCTGCGGCCTCCATCAGGTCCAGCGTGGCGGTGGTGACAGGCAGGCGCGCCAGCCCCTTATCGGTTACCAGCAGCGGGTTTGAAATCCCGGCCGCTGCACAAGCCTCGGCCAGTTCGGCGATACGGCTCGCCCCGAAACGGATTGCGGTGGGATAGGACCAGTTGGCGCGCAGCGTCATTGTTGTTTCCTCAGATGATAAGATTTCGGTCGGGTCAGGTTGTGATAGCCGATAACAGACAGCCCGCCACCGCGCCCGGTATCCTTGCACCCGGTCCAGCACAGGGCAGGATCAAGATAATCGGCACGGTTCAGAAACACCGTGCCCGTGTCGATCTGTGCGCCCAGCCTCTCGGCGCGGTCCGGATCAGCCGTCCAAAGCGAGGCTGTCAGCCCATAATCGCTGTCATTCATCAGGCGCAACGCCTCGGCATCATCCTTGACCGGCATGATACCGACAACGGGGCCAAAGCTTTCCTCGCGCATCACGCGCATGGAATGGTCCACGCGGGTCAAGATCTGCGGCATGAGATAGGCACCGCCATCTTGCGGGAACAGCGCCGGATCAATCAACGCCTTGGCGCCAGCCGCCACAGCCTCGGCCGTTTGGGCGCGCACCAGATCGGCAAACCGCACCTGTGCCATCGGCCCAAGCGTGGTATCGGCATCCAACGGATTGCCCAGCTTGTAGCCGGATACAAGCGCCACAGATTTTTCCACAAACGCGTCAAACAGGCTTTCATGGACATAAATCCGCTCAATCCCGCAGCAGCATTGCCCTGAATTGAACATCGCCGCATCAATCAGCGTGTCTACGGCGGCATCCAGATTGGCGTCCTCCATCACATAGCCAGGGTCTTTGCCGCCAAGTTCCAGCCCCAGCCCGGTGAATGTGCCCGCCGC
>JBLRWJ010000119.1:6247-8324 GCA_047921315.1 Rhodobacterales bacterium
TGCCCGCCGCATGGAACGCCTGCGCCAACCGCTCGCCCACCAGCAATGTCTGGCTGGCATGTTTCAACACCACCGTATTGCCCGCAATCAGCGCGGGCGCCACCGTATTGATCTCTGTCATATAGGGGTAATTCCACGGCGCGATCACCAGCACCACGCCATGCGCTTCACGCGCGATGTAGCGTTTGAAGGCGGCGCTGTCCTCCAGCACAATGGGGGCCAATGCAGCCTCGGCGATCTGCGCCATATAGGTGGCGCGTTCATTGAAACCCTTGAATTCGCCGCCATAGCGCACAGGACGCCCCATCTGATGCGCCAGTTCCGGCACGATATCATCATTCATCGCGCCCACGGCCTCAACGGCCGTGAGGACCAGCGCGATCCGCTCGGCCAGCGGCCTGGCAGCCCAGCCTTTCTGCGCCGCACGCGCGCTGGCTGCCGCCTTTTGCGCGACCTCAAGCGCCATAGCAGGGCGCTGTACATAAACCGATCCGTCAATCGGTGAAATACATTTGATCATCTTGGTCATATCCGGTCAGGCCCGCTCAAAGCCACGGGCGATTTCATAATCGGTCACCACGCGGTCAAACTCTTCAATCTCCCATTCCGCGGCGCGGGTGTAATGATCAATCACATCATCGCCCATCGCGGCGCGCAGCATTTTGGAATGGCGCAGGGTCTGAACCGCATCGCGCAAGGTCTTCGGTATCTCTCCGGCCTGCGCCGCCTCATAGATATCGCCCGTTGCGGGGCGTTGCAGGTCCAGCCCCTCCGCGATTCCGGCAAGCCCTGCCGCCAGCATCGCAGCCATCGCCACATAGGGGTTCATGTCCGAGCCAGGAATCCGGCACTCTACCCGAATAGCCTTGCTGCCTGCGCCGCATAAACGGAAACCAGCGGTACGGTTATCTACAGACCAGACCGTTTTGGTTGGCGCGAATGTCGCCTTGGAAAAGCGTTTGTAGCTGTTGATATAGGGGGCCATGAATACCGTCATATCAGGCGCATAGCGGATCAATCCGGCCATATAGTGCCGCATCAGACCGGACATGCCAAATTCGCCCTCAGGATCGAAAAACGCGTTCTCGCCATCTTTCCAAAGCGATTGATGCACATGGGACGCGCTTCCGACCCGGTCTTGATGCCATTTCGGCAAAAAGCTGGCGGCATGGCCCTGCTGATCGGCAATTTCCTTGGTGGCATGTTTGGCAATGGTGTGATGATCAGCGGTATCAAGGGCTGCGGCGTAGCGGATGTTCAACTCCTCCTGCCCGGCTTCGGCCTCGCCTTTGGTGTTCTCCACCGGAATGCCCGCCGCATACAGATGGTTGCGCAAAGGGCGCATCACATGTTCTTCGCGGCTTGTCTGCAGGATGCTGTAATCTTCGTTATAGTCGCTGATCGGCGCAAGATCACGAAAGCCAGAGGCGGCGATCTGGCGGAAAGAGCGGGCAAAGAGGAAAAACTCCAGCTCGGTCGCCATGATCGGGGTCAGGCCCAGCGCCTGTGCCCGCGCAATCTGGGCCTTGAGCATGGCACGGGGGGAATGGGCAATCTCATGATGGCCGTGATGATCCATCACATCGCAAAGCACCATCACCGTGCCGTCAAGCCATGGCATCGGGCGGATCGTGCCAAGATCCGGCTTCATCGTATAATCACCGTAGCCCGCCTGCCAGCTTGTGGCGGTATAGCCATCAGGCGTGGCCATCGCCAGATCTGTGGCCAGCAGATAATTACAGCAATGGGTTTCTTCCCATGCGCTATCGACAAAGTGCTGCGCCAGAAAGCGTTTGCCCTGCAACCGCCCCTGCATATCGACGATACAGGCCAGAACAGTGTCTACCTTGCCTGCCGCAACAGCAGATTTCAGTGCCTCAAATGTCATCAACCCGGCCATGTCGCAGCCTCCTTTATGCGTCGTTGTCCGTTCGCCCGAAAGGCCCAGCACGCAGGCAGGGCTATCGCTTATCCTTGAACAGGGTAGAGCGGCCTGCAAGAGGTGTCCGTCATATCTGGTGCGTCGCTGGGCTGTTTTGCGCCCTGTCGGTAATCCTTCGGGCAAACCAAACCCTAG
>JBLRWJ010000120.1:0-8323 GCA_047921315.1 Rhodobacterales bacterium
TTCATTATCGGCGGCGGCATCAATGGCTGCGGCATCGCGCGTGATGCGGCGGGGCGGGGGCTGTCTGTGCGGTTGGTCGAGATGAACGATCTGGCCTCGGCCACATCCTCGGCCTCGACCAAGTTGTTCCATGGCGGTTTGCGCTATCTGGAATATTTCGAGTTCCGTCTGGTGCGCGAGGCGCTGCTGGAGCGTGAAACCCTGTTGCGCGCCATGCCGCATATCAGTTGGCCGATGCGTTTTGTCTTGCCTTATCATAAGGATATGCGGTTCGAGGCGGAAACCCCTGCCTCGCGCCTGTTGCGCATGATCATGCCGTGGATGCGCGGGCGGCGTCCGGGGTGGATGATCCGGCTGGGGCTGTTTTTGTATGACAATCTGGGCGGGCGGCAGATTTTGCCCGGCACGCGCATGATCAACCTGCACGGCACGCCAGAGGGCGCGCCGCTGCAAGACCGGTTCCAGACCGCCTTTGAATATTCCGATTGCTGGATCGAGGATTCGCGGCTGGTGGTGCTGAATGCGCGCGATGCAGTGGCGCGCGGGGCCGAGGTGCTGGTGCGCACCCGGCTGGTGGCCGCGCAACGCGAGGGTGATCTGTGGCGCATCACCACCCAGGACAGCGACAGCAATGAGCAGCGGATTCACTTTGCGCGGATGCTGATCAACGCGGCGGGGCCTTGGGTGGGGGATATCATCGCCACCAAACTGCGCAGCAATTCCAGCGATGGTGTGCGGCTGGTGCGCGGCTCGCATATCGTGACGCGGCGGTTGTTTGACCATGACAAATGCTATTTCTTTCAGGGCGAGGACGGGCGCATCATCTTTGCCATCCCCTATGAGACCGATTTTACCCTGATCGGCACCACCGATGCCGAACATGATGATCCCTCCCGCGTTCCTGTCTGCACGGCGGACGAACAGGCCTATCTGCTGGATTTCGCCAATCGCTATTTCAGCCAGCAACTCTGCGATGCCGATGTGGTCTGGACCTATTCGGGCGTGCGGCCGCTTTATGATGACGGGGCCAAAAGCGCCACGGCGGCGACGCGCGATTATACGCTGAAACTGGATCAGGCAGGCGGTGCGCCGGTGCTGAATGTGTTTGGCGGCAAGATCACCACCTATCGGCGGCTGGCGGAATCAGCGCTGGATCAGGTGGGGCGCGTGTTTGCCGATCTGCCCGGCGCATGGACAGCGGCTGTGCCCTTGCCCGGTGGTGATTTTCCGGTGGACGGCTTTGATGATCTGGTGGCGCGCTTGCAAAAATCGGCACCGTTCCTGAGCGCGCGCGAGGCGCGGCGGCTGGTGCGCGCCTATGGGACAGAGGCGTTTGATATTCTGGGCGATGCGCAGTCCGCCGCCGATATGGGGCAGGATTTCGGCGCAGGGCTGCGCGAAAACGAGGTGCGCTGGCTGATGACGCATGAATTTGCGCGGTGCGCTGATGATGTTGTCTGGCGGCGCAGCAAGCTGGGCTTGCGGATGGATGCGGCGCAGATTGCCGCGCTGGACGCATGGATGCTGGCCCAGTAGCGGCGGGCTTGTCGCGGGGGATGCGCCCATTATGCTAGGCGCAAAAGGGCAGGGGGGCAGATGCGTTACATACTTGCGATTGATCAGGGCACCACATCCAGCCGCGCCATCCTGTTTGACGGTGATATGCGCGTGGCGGCCATGGCGCAGGAGGAATTTGCCCAGCATTACCCCGCCTCTGGCTGGGTAGAGCATGACGCCGGTGATCTGTGGACAAGCACCGCCGCCACTTGCCGCGCCGTGATGGAAAAGGCGGGCGTCAAAGCTGGCCAGATCGCCGCAATCGGGATCACCAATCAACGCGAGACAACGCTGATCTGGGACCGCAAGACCGGCAAACCCATCCATAACGCGATTGTCTGGCAGGATCGGCGCACCGCCCCTTTGTGCCAGAGATTGCGCGATGCCGGGCATGAGGGCACGGTGACAGACCGCACCGGATTGTTGCTTGATCCCTATTTCAGCGGCACCAAAGTGGCGTGGCTGTTGGACAATGTGGAAGGCGCGCGCGTGCGCGCCGAGGCGGGGGAGCTGGCCTTTGGCACCGTCGATAGCTGGCTGATCTGGAACCTGACAGGCGGTGCTGTGCATGTGACCGATGCCACCAACGCGGCGCGCACATTGTTATATGACATCCGCAAAGGCCGCTGGTCGCGCACCATGTGCGAGATGCTGGATATCCCCATGCGCCTGTTGCCAGAGGTGCGTGATTGCGCCGCTGATTTCGGCATGGCGCGGGCGGATCTGTTTGGCGGCGCGATCCCGATTCTGGGTGTGGCGGGCGATCAGCAGGCCGCAACGATCGGGCAGGCCTGTTTCCAGCCGGGCATGATGAAATCCACCTATGGGACGGGGTGTTTTGCCCTGCTCAATACCGGGGGCGTGCCTGTTGCGTCCAAGAACCGTCTGTTGACCACGATCGCCTATCAGCTGGACGGTCAGGTGACCTATGCGCTGGAAGGGTCGATCTTTATCGCGGGGGCGGTGGTGCAATGGCTGCGTGACGGTTTGCAGATCATCCGCGATGCGGCCGAAACACAGCCCTTGGCGCAGCAGGCGGACCCCGCGCAGAATGTGATCCTTGTGCCTGCCTTCACCGGGTTGGGCGCGCCCTATTGGAACCCTGATTGCCGTGGCGCGATTTTCGGGCTGACGCGCAATTCAGGGCCAGCGGAATTTGCCCGCGCCGCGCTGCAAAGCGTGTCTTACCAGACCCGCGATCTGTTGGAGGCGATGCAGGCTGATTGGCAGGCTGATGGGGCCGCCCCCGTGCTGCGTGTCGATGGCGGGATGAGCGCGTCTGACTGGGCGATGCAATTCCTGTCCGATATTATCGGCGCGCCGGTGGACCGGCCACAGGTGCTGGAGACCACGGCGATGGGGGCGGCTTGGCTGGCGGGCATGCGTGCCGGGCTTTATCCGGGGCAGGCGGAATTTGCCACAGGCTGGGCGTTAGAGCGGCGCTTTACCCCGTCCATGCCCGATGCGACGCGTCAGGCAAATTACGCCGCATGGACACGTGCGGTGCAGGCGACGCTGCAGTTCTGACAGCGATGGTCTGATTGCGCCTGCGACCTGTCGAATCAAGTTTGTGGCGTAATTAAGGCCGCTGTGGGCCGATCATGCCGGCTATGGAAACAAAACCAGGCGTGACCTGGTATTGTTTAGCCACAGAACAACCTAAGGTGGATTTATGATGGCAGCGCGCTGAAAGCGGCGCCGCTCACGCTAAGGTGAGACGTGCGGCATAAGCGCCTTATTTCTGACATGATTATGCCTTGATCACGGATGGTCAATTCAATGTGCTGTTGGCGGGCTGCGTCGATGCGGCGCGGCTGTCTTGCTTGTCTGTGGCCCATGGCGAAACAATCATGCTCAAAATGTATGTTTGTCGCCTTGAATGACTATAAAATCACTTAAAATGGTTGGATTTCAAGGCGCTTTGCCTGACAGGGCCGGTGCCCCCGCCGCCCTGCAGGGGCTTGAAAAAAGCCTTAACGCGTCGCTTTGGCCCGAATATACCCTGTTGCACCAAGACTCTGCCGCCTTGTTTTGGCCATAAATACGTGAAGTGACGATTGACCCGATGGCTAAAAAAAGGCTTTAATGTGGCATACTGAAGTGCGGTTCAGAGTGGGGTTTTTATTTTCACACCAAACGGAGTTTGCGGCCTTTCGGGGTCCGAGCAGAGAGTGACACAGATTTAAGAGCCGCCTTCGCGTTGCGCTGCCAGATCAGGCGAAGGTTCAGGGGTGAAGACCACTAAATCCAAGATCGCATGACGCGGACCTTTGGTCTGCGACCGGTGATCCAGTGCCTCATTCCCTTCGGCTTATTGCCCATTCTCTGCGGCTGCAAAGGACGAATTCACCTGCACGCGTAGCCAAGATGGCGCGCGCTCATTTGGGGGAATGGGACTATGGCTTATGATATGGGTGTGTACTCGGACACTGTCCGGGCGCGCGCCGCAAGAAATGTGTTAACCTCGGCAACGCCACGCCTGAATGCGGACCGCGTTGTTCTGTATTCGGGGCTGGGAAAGCGGTTGTTTGATCTGGTTTTTGTGGCGGTTATTGCAGTTCCCGTAACGATTGTTCTGGTGATCCTTTCGGTGTTGGTGGCATTGGACGGGCGCTCTCCTTTTTATGTGCAAAAGCGCATTGGCCGGAATGGCCGGGTGTTCCGCATGTATAAACTGCGCTCCATGGTGGCGGATGCCGATCAGGTGCTTGAAGCCTATCTGGCCGAAAACCCCGCCGCGCGGGCAGAATGGGACCGGACCCAAAAGCTGCGTCATGATCCGCGTATTACACGGTTTGGCCGCTTGATCCGCAAAACATCGCTGGATGAGCTGCCACAGTTTCTGAACGTGCTGAAAGGGGATATGTCGGTTGTGGGACCGCGCCCGATGATGACCGATCAGCGTTCGCTTTATCCCGGTGTTGAATATTATGAAATGCGCCCCGGCATTACCGGGTTCTGGCAAACATCGGTGCGCAACGAAAGCAGCTTTGAGCAGCGCGCCGAATATGACCGTGATTATTTCTATCGCTTGTCCCTGCTGACCGATTTGAAAATTGTGTTTCGCACATTTGGTGTGGTGGTTCGCGCAACAGGGTGCTGAACGCAGATAATATGGCCGCATTCCGCCTTTTGTGGTGGAATGCGGCCTTATTTTTGTCCGGTGCAGGGGGTATCCATCGCGCATGATGGCAAAAACTGGCATTCTGGTATCGGCGAAGGGTTCGACAGAAAAGGACGGATCACGGTGACACCGAACGGGTTTGCCTATCTGGCGCTGGCGCTTTGGCCGATTGTAACAATCCTTATTTTCATGCGTTTCCCGCCGGGACGGGCTGTTATCATCAGCCTGTTGGCGGGCTATCTGCTGTTGCCGCCGCCCCCTGCCCAGTTTGATTTGCCGCTGGTTCCGATGCTGAACAAGGAATCCATCGCCAGTCTTTGCACCTTGATCACGGCATTCATGATACATGGCCGCCATATACGGTTGCTTCCCGATAATCTGATCGCCAAGGGGCTTTTGATCGCGCTTGTGCTCAGCCCCGTTTTAACCGCCCTGACAAATGGCGATGCCGTGATCAACGGCGCATTCTATATTCAGCCTTTGGGCCTGAAAGAGGGGGTATCCATGGCGCTGAACAATGCCATCATGGTGATCCCCTTTATTCTGGCCTATAATTTTCTGTCCACGGCAAAAGATCAGCGCGATATCCTGATCGCGTTTCTGGTCGGCGGTTTGGCCTATTCCCTTCCCATGCTGCTGGAGGTGCGGCTGAGCCCCCAGATGAATACATGGGTCTATGGCTATTTTCAGCACAGTTTTGACCAGATGATGCGCGGCGGCGGTTTCCGCCCGATCGTGTTTTTGCAACACGGCCTTTGGGTGGCCTTCTTTGCGATGATGTCGGTTCTGGCGGCCTTTACGCTGTTCAAGACAGACCGGACGCGTGACCCGAAAACCTATCTGATGGCGGGGGCCTATCTTCTTGTTGTGCTGGTGCTGTGCAAATCGCTGGGCGCTTTGATATTTGCGCTGGCGCTGATTCCCGTTATTTTGTTTTTCTCGATCAAAACACAGGTGCGCCTTGCCCTTGTGCTGATGTTGATTTCTTTGACCTATCCGGTTTTGAAAGGGAACGATCTTCTTCCACAAGCCGCCATTCTGGAGCAGGCCTATTCCATCAGCCCTGAGAGGGGCCAGTCTTTGGAATTCCGCCTGGTGAATGAAGCCTTATTGCTGGATCGTGCGCAGCATAAGCCCGTCTTTGGATGGGGCACATTTGGCAGATCGCTGGTGCATGACCAGACAGGTCGGCTGCTGACAATCCCTGATGGCCGCTGGGTGATTGTGTTTGGTGCTTTTGGATGGGTTGGATATATCGCGGAGTTCGGTTTGCTGGCGCTGTCGGGGTTCTTGCTGTGGCGGCGCGCTATCGTGTCCCAGACAACGGTGAAGGTGGCGCCCTGGATGGGGGGGCTGGTCCTGATTCTGGGGATAAACATGATTGATATGTTGCCCAATGCCACCCTGACGCCGCTGACATGGATGATCTCGGGCGCGGTTATGGGCTATGCGATGTCCTTCCAGAAGGTCAGGCGCAGCAGGCCGCGCTTGCAAAGCGCCCTGTGATGGGTGCTTGTGATGGGTGCCTGTGACGGATGATTGATTGATAGGATAACGAAAACAGTCTGTGTTGCGCGTCATGATTATGCCTGTTTTTTCACAGGTTGTTGCCCAATTCTTGCCAAGCTATTCCCCGCCATGGCATGCTGGCCTTGTATGGTTTCAGTGCGTTGGCGTTTGCCGATTGTGGCACCCCTGAACACAGGGATGACGCAAATTTGTACTATTTTTCAGGATTATAACTGTGCTGAGCGTCATTATCCCCGCCAACAATGAAGAGGCATTGTTGGGTTCCTGCCTCAAATCCCTGCTTGCGTCCGAATCTCCTGGCTGTGCGATAGAGATTGTTGTTGTCGCCAATGGCTGCACCGACCGCACCGCAGATCTGGCGCGTGACCATGTGGCGCAGGCGGTGGCGCGGGGGTGGCGGATGCAGGTTCTGGATCTGCCCGAAGGTGGCAAGATGAACGCGCTGAATGCAGGTGATGCGGCGGCGCGGTTGCCATGGCGTGCCTATCTTGACGCGGATGTCACGGTGGCGCCCGCGCTGTTGGATCAACTGTGCCGCGCCCTTGACGGACCCAAGGCCGCCTATGCCAGCGGCACGCTGCGGATCACGGCGCAGGGCTGGATCAGCCGCGCTTATGCCGCGACCTATCGGCAGGTGCCGTTCATGGCGCGGGGCGTGCCGGGATGCGGGTTGTTTGCGGTCAACGCGGCAGGGCGCGCGCGCTGGGGCAGGTTTCCCGATATCATTTCCGATGATACCTATGTGCGTCTGCTGTTCCGCCCGTCCGAAAGGGTGGCGGTGCCTGCTACCTATCAGTGGCCGGTGGTGGAAGGTTTCGGCGCGCTGGTTCGCGTGCGGCGGCGGCAGGACCGGGGCGCGCGGCAGGTGGCGGCGCTTTATCCCGATCTGATGAAGAATGAGGACAAGCCCCGCTTGGGTCTGGGCGGGATGCTGATGTTGCTGGCGCGCAATCCGGTCGGGTTTGCGGTTTATTCCGGCGTGGCGCTGGCGGTACGTCTGGGCGGGCGCCGTGGCCGCCTGAGCGCGTCAGGTGTTGCCGTGGCAGATTGGAGCCGTGGCAGATGAGTGAGAGTGCCATAATCGACAACCGGTTGCGGGGCGCGCTGAACAACAGCAGCCTGACCGCGCGGGTGATGCGATCCTCGGCGCTGACGGTGGCGGGCTTTGGCTTTGCGCAGGTGTTGCGGCTGGCCTCGAATCTGGTGCTGACGCGGCTGCTGTTTCCTGAGGCCTTTGGCCTGATGGCGCTGGTCATGGTGTTCATGATCGGGCTGCAGATGTTTTCCGATTTCGGCGTTGGCCCCTCCATTTTGCGCAGCGAACGCGGGGATGAGCCTGCTTTTCTGGATACGGTCTGGACCGTGCAGATCCTGCGCGGGGTGGCCTTGTTTATCATCGGTTGTCTGCTGGCCGCCCCTGTGGCCACGTTTTACGCAGAGCCGGTGCTGTTCGGGATGCTGCTTGTCGCCTCCATCCAGTTTCTGGTGCTTGGCCTGATGCCCACGCGGCGCGAAACGGCAAACCGGCATCTGGTGCTGGGCAAGCTGACGGTGCTGGAGATGCTGTCTCAGGTCATCTCGCTGATCATCATCATCGGGCTGGCGCTGGCGCTGCAATCTGTCTGGGCGCTGGTGATCGGCACGCTGCTGGGCACCTGCGTTCAGGTGCTGATCATGACGCTGTTTTTGCCGGGGCACCGCAACCGCCTGCACTGGGACCGTGCCGCTGTCAGCGAGGTGGTGCATTTTGGCAAATGGATTTTCCTGAGCACGATCTGCGGGTTCCTGCTGGCGCAGGGGGATAAACTCATCCTGGGTAAGTTCCTGCCGCTGGATGTGTTCGGCATTTATAATATCGGGTTTTTCCTTGGCAGTTTCCCGATGATGCTGGGCATGGTGGTGATCAGCCGCCTGCTGATTCCGGTTTACCGCGCCTGTCCGCCGCTGGAATCGCGCGCCAATTTCCTGCGGCTGCGGCGGATGCGGATGATCGCCACCGCTGGCCTGTTGGCAATGCTGGGGGTGGTGAGTTTTGCCGGTGTCTGGCTGATCGATCTGATGTATGATGAACGCTATCTGGATGCGGGGGCCGTTGTGGTGCTGATTGCCTGT
>JBLRWJ010000121.1:0-8233 GCA_047921315.1 Rhodobacterales bacterium
ATGGGCGCCGCGTTGGACCTGCGCGATGGCTATGTCCACGCCAAGGCCCCCGGCGGGTTGAAGGGCGGGATCGTGGATTTCCCCTTTGTCTCGGTCGGGGCGACGGAAAACGCGCTGATGGCGGCGACACTGGCCAAGGGCACTACGGTGCTGAAAAACGCCGCGCGTGAGCCGGAAATCGTCGATCTGGCGCGCTGCCTGCGCAAGATGGGTGCGCAGATCGAGGGTGAGGGCACATCGACCATCACCATTCAGGGCGTGGACCGCCTGAACGGGGCCACCCATCCGGTGGTCACCGACCGGATCGAACTGGGCACCTATATGCTGGCGCCCGCGATCTGCGGCGGCGAGGTGGAGCTGCTGGGCGGGCGGATCGAACTGGTCGGCGCGTTTTGCGAAAAGCTGGACGCGGCGGGCATCAGCGTTGAGGAGACAGCGCTGGGTCTGAAGGTGGCGCGCCGCAATGGCCGCGTGCGTGCCGTTGATGTCACGACCGAGCCGTTCCCCGGCTTTCCGACCGATCTGCAGGCGCAGATGATGGCGCTGCTATGCACCGCCGAGGGGGTCTCGGTGCTGGAGGAAAAGATATTCGAGAACAGGTTCATGCATGCGCCCGAATTGATGCGGATGGGGGCTAAGATTGACGTGCATGGTGGCACCGCCACCGTCACCGGCGTGGACCGGCTGAAGGGCGCGCCTGTGATGGCCACGGACCTGCGCGCCAGTGTCTCGCTGATCCTTGCCGGACTGGCCGCCGAGGGCGAGACGATTGTGAACCGTGTCTATCACCTTGATCGCGGCTATGAGCGGGTAGAGGAAAAGTTAAGCGCGGTGGGTGCCAAGATCGAGCGGATCACAGGCCAATGACTGATGCGCGGTTCGAGGACGGGCGCGAAGCCCCGCTGAACCTTGGTGCGCTGGAGGCGGATGACCTCAAGGTCATATCGGCGCTGGCGCAGGATGCGGTTTTTACGGCAGCGGCCATGACATGGCGACCCGGACAGCGGCGGTTTGGCCTGCTGCTGAACCGCCTGCGCTGGGAGGATGTAGAGGCCGCGCGCCAGCGGGGCCGTCCGGTGGAGCGGGTGCAAAGCCTGCTGGTGATCGACAATGTGCTGGGTGTCGCGTCAAACGGGTTGGACCGGCGCGACACCGATCTGGTGCTGTCGCTTCTGGCTGTGGACTGGGCGCCCGGTGAGGATGCTGCGGGAGAGCTGCATCTGGTGCTGGCCGGGGATGGCGCGATCTGCTTGCGTGTGGAGGCGTTGGAGGTCACCCTCAAGGATGTGACGCGCCCCTATCTGGCCCCGTCGGGCAGGGTGCCTGATCACAAGCTCTGACAAAGCAGGCATCTTGGGAGGGCTGGCCAGATCTTGTGGGATGGTGGCGGTCTGCACCCTGCGCCTCCGGCGGGGATATTTCGGGCAAGAAGAAGCAGGGCGCGGTTTTGCGTCATCAGGGCTTGAGGCGCGCGGCGCGCAAAGCTATGTCGCTGGCCAGACCCCGGAGGGACCATGCCTGTATTTCTGAATGCTTCAGACCTTGATTTTGAAACCGCTTTCGCGGCCCTGATGGGGGCCAAGCGCGAGGATAGCGTGGATGTGGATGATGTTGTGGCGGGCATCATTGCAGACGTGCGCGCGCGCGGCGATGCGGCGGTAATCGAGCTGACCGCGCGGTTCGACAGGGTGACGCTGACGCCTGAGACACTGCGCTTTTCGGCACAGGAGGTAGCGGCGCTGGTGGCTCGCGTGCCCGATCACGAGCGCAAGGCGCTGGAACTGGCGGCAGAGCGTATCCGCGCTTATCACATGCGCCAGATGCCGGAGGATCACAGCTGGACCGATCCGGATGGCGCGATGCTGGGATGGCGCTGGACGCCGGTCTCGGCTGCGGGGCTTTATGTGCCGGGGGGGCTGGCCTCCTATCCGTCATCGGTTTTGATGAATGCCATTCCGGCCAAGGTGGCGGGGGTGGAGCGGCTGGCGATCGTGGTGCCCACGCCGGATGGTGTGGCCAATCCGCTGGTGTTGCTGGCCGCACAGATTGCCGGGGTAGACGAGATTTACCGCATCGGTGGTGCGCAGGCGGTGGCGGCACTGGCCTATGGGACGCAGACGATTGCGCCTGTCGACAAGATCACCGGACCGGGCAATGCCTATGTGGCGGCGGCCAAGCGGCGGGTTTTTGGCAAGGTCGGTATCGATATGATTGCAGGGCCGTCCGAGATTCTGGTGATTGCGGATGGCGATAACGATCCTGACTGGATCGCGCTGGATTTGCTGTCACAGGCCGAGCATGACGAAAGCGCGCAGAGCATTCTGATCACTGACAGCCCCGCCATGGCGCAGGCTGTGGCGGCGGCTGTTGAGCGCCATTTGCAGACATTGCAGCGGCGCGCCATTGCCGGGCCAAGCTGGCGCGATTACGGCGCAATCATCACTGTGCCGGATCTGGATGTTGCTGCTGCGCTGTCAAACCGGATGGCCCCGGAGCATCTGGAACTTTGCGTTGCTGATCCTGATGCGTTATCGGCCAAGATCACCCATGCGGGGGCGATTTTTCTTGGCGCGTGGACGCCAGAGGCGATCGGCGATTATGTCGGCGGGCCGAATCATGTGCTGCCCACGGCAAGGTCCGCGCGGTTCTCCAGCGGGCTGTCGGTGATGGATTTCCTGAAACGGACCACATTGGCCAAGATGACGCCTGCAGCCCTGCGCGCTGTCGGGCCTGCGGCGGAAACGCTGGCCATTGCGGAAAGCCTTGAGGCGCATGGCCTGAGCGTGCGGGCACGCCTGAACCGGTTGAATGACTAAGCCGCGCAGGCTGGGTGGAACTGATTGATGCCACAATGCTGCGTTGCAGCATTTTAAGCAAATGACGGATTGTGCGAGGCTGAACGCTGCGCTAGGCATGGTCATCGCCGTAAGGATCCCGAATATGACACGTATCTGCAAAATCGAACTTGACGATTCTAACCTGCCCCCGCCGACGCCGGAGATCGAGCAGGAGCGCAAGGTTGCGATGTTCGATCTGCTGGAGGAAAACTCGTTCGAGCTGCCTGCAAGGGATGATCGTATCGCGCCGCCCGGCCCCTACCGTGTGGGGCTGGCGATTCGTGAAAAGCGTCTGGTATTCGATATCACGACCGAAAAAGGTGACAAGGCGGCCGAGTTCCATCTGTCTCTCAGCCCGTTCCGTCAGGTGGTCAAGGATTACTGGGCCATTTGCGAAAGCTATTTTGACGCTGTCAAAAACATGCCGCCCAGCCAGATCGAGACAATCGATATGGCCCGGCGCGGTATCCACAATGAAGGGGCGCGCATCTTGCAGGAACGGCTGGAAGGCAAGGCGGAGATCGATGCCGACACCGCGCGCCGGCTGTTTACCTTGGTGTGTGTCCTGCATTTCGGAGGCTGACTGCTGTGCCAGCCTGTTTACCCCAATCGGTGCTGTTTTGTTGCGATCATAACGCTGTCCGGTCGCCGATGGCCGAGGGGATCATGAAGAAATACTATGGCGCCGAGACCTATGTGCAATCTGTCGGTGTGTTCAACGATATGGAGATTGACGGCTTTGCCATTGCCGTCTGTCAGGAAATCGGGGTGGAACTGTCGCGCCATCGCAGCCGGTCTTTTGACGAGATGGAAGAATGGGGCGAGCATCTGTCCTCCTTCGATCTGGTGGTGGCGCTTTCGCCGGCCAGCCAACGCCGCGCGCTGGATCTGACGCGGATTTATCATTTATCTGTCGAATATTGGCCGATCATGGACCCCACCGGTATCGGTGAGAACCGCGAGGTCAAGCTGAACGCCTATCGCCAGACACGCGACCAGATCATCGGGAATCTGACGGCCCTTTGGGGACCGCCAACCCAAACGGATTAAAGCGGCGCAGGTCGCGGGTCTTGCCTCGTTATAAAACGCGGCACTTTGGCTTGGAGCCGTGCCGCGTGCCTGCTAGACCATGGCAAAGCAAGACAGCCGCAACAGGAGAGCCGCCGATGTCAAACCCCGCGCAAGCCACAATTGAAAGCTATTTCAAAGCCTTCAACAGCGGTGACACCGCCGGGATGCTTGCGTGTCTGGCCGATGATGTCGCCCATCATGTGAATGAGGGGAAGGTGCGGTCCGGCAAAGATGTCTTTGCGGAATTTTGCGATCACATGAGCCGCTGCTATCGTGAAAACCTGACGGATATGGTGATCTTTGTCAGCCCCGATGGCCACCGCGCTGCTGCAGAGTTCATCGTGAACGGCACCTATCTGAACACGGATGCCGGCCTGCCGGAGGCGAAGGGCCAGACCTACCGTTTGCCAGCAGGGTCATTCTTCAGTCTGCAGGACGGGAAAATCACCCGCGTTGTAACCTATTACAATCTGGCCGATTGGGTGGCGCAGGTTTCGGCATGATCCGGGTGGCGGCATTGACCGGGGCTGATTTGGATGCGGCCCTTGACGATGTTGCGCAACTCAGGATTGCGGTATTTCGGGACTGGCCCTATCTTTACGATGGCGATCTGGCCTATGAGCGCGATTACCTTGCCGTTTACCGCAATAATCCGCGCGCGGTCGTGGCGGGGGCCTTCGATGGTACGCGGCTGGTTGGCGCAGCCACAGGCATGCCCATGACAGAGCATTCAGATGATTTCGGACAGGCCTTTGATGGGTCCGGGGAGGATCTGGAGCAGATATTCTACTGCGCGGAATCTGTTCTGTTGCCGCAATGGCGCGGGCATGGGGTCGGGCACAGGTTCTTTGATCTGCGCGAGCAGCACGCAAAGGCGCTTGGCTTTGCCAAAGTGGCCTTTTGCGGGGTCATCCGGCCGCAGGATCACCCGTTGCGCCCTGCCGGTTACGCGCCGCTTGATCTGTTCTGGCGCAAACGTGGCTATCGGCCCTTGGCGGGTGTTGTGGCGCATTTTGGCTGGAAGGATCTGGATCAACCAGACCAGACGGAAAAGCCGCTGCAATTCTGGATCAAGACGCTGGTGTGATGGCTATCGGTTTGAACCCCGCCCGACGATACGTCATCATGCAAGCAACGCAGAAACAGGATGTTATGCCATGAAGATCGCCACTGCCGCCTATCCGCTGGACTGGTTCAATGACTGGTCCGAATATGAGGCAAAGCTGACCGCTTGGGTGGGTGAGGCCGCGCAGAACGGGGCGGATTTGCTGGTGTTTCCCGAATATGGAGCGATGGAACTGGCCTCTTTGGATGGGGCAAGGGTGGCCGGTGATCTGGAAGGCTCGATCCGGGCTGTCGCGGGGCGTGTCGGGTCCAGCTACAATCTGCATGCGGCGCTGGCGGCACGATTCGGGGTGCATATCCTGTCAGCCTCGGCCCCGGTGCAGGAGGGCGGTGTTGTGCTGAACCGGGCGGCCCTTTTCGGCCCTTCTGGCCTCATCGGGGTGCAGGACAAGCAGATCATGACCCGCTTTGAGCGTGAGGATTGGGGGATCAGCGGTGCAACCGGGGGGGCCGGGCCGTTGCGTGTCTTTGATACGGAATTGGGGCGGCTGGGTATCCTGATCTGTTATGATTGCGAATTTCCCTTGCTGGCGCGCGAATTGGCGGAACATGATATCGAGGTTTTGCTGATTCCAAGCTGCACCGAGGCGCTGGAGGGGTATTGGCGCGTGCGGATCGGCGCCATGGCGCGGGCGTTGGAAAATCAGTGCGTTACCGTCATGGCCTCATTGGTGGGCAAAGAGCCGCGCCTGTTTGCGGTAGAGGAAAATACCGGCATGGGGGGCATTTTCGGCCCGCCCGATCGGGGCTTTCCGCCGACAGGCGTGATCGCCGAAGGCGTGCTGGACCGCCCCGGCTGGACCTATGCCGTGGTGGAACTGGCAAATGTGCGCACCGTGCGCGCCGATGGCCATGTTCTGAACAAGGCGCATTGGACGGAACAGGCGGTTTCACTGGCCCGCAAGACGCAAAAGCCGGCAGCCTAGAGATTCCCCTTGAAAATCGGCGCGGATGGGACCATTTAAGCGCCTGTCCCGCAGTATGGCGGGGCGATTGATGAAGGAGAGACCATGGCCAAGGAAGATACGCTCGAATTTCCCGGTGTCGTGAAAGAACTCCTGCCGAATGCGACGTTCCGGGTCGAGCTTGAAAATGGCCATGAGATCATCGCACATACGGCAGGCAAGATGCGCAAGAACCGCATCCGTGTTCTGGCAGGCGACAAGGTACAAGTGGAAATGACGCCCTATGATCTGACCAAAGGTCGGATCAATTACCGCTTCAAGTAACTGATTTTTCTGTGAAACTTATACTTGGATCAGGCAGTCCGCGCCGCAGGGAACTGTTGGCGCAGATCGGCGTTGTGGCGGATGACATCCGCGCGCCTGATATTGACGAAACCCCGCGCAAGGCAGAACTGCCGCGCCCCTATTGCGTGCGCATGGCCGCTGAAAAGGCGCGTGCGGTCACAGCGGGGGCGGATGATATCGTTTTATCCGCCGATACCACGGTGGCTCTGGGCCGCCGTATTCTGGGCAAGGCCGGGTCTCCGGGGCAGGCGGCGGAATTCCTGCTGGCCCTCTCCGGACGGCGCCACCGCGTCATAACCGCCGTGGCGGTGCGAAAAGGTGACAGGATCTGGCAGCGCGATGTTGTGACAACCGTGCAGATGAAACGCCTGTCCGATGAAGAATTGAATGCCTATCTGGCCAGCAATGACTGGCACGGCAAGGCAGGGGCCTACGGGATTCAGGGGCCAGCGGGCGCTTTCATCCCGTGGATCAACGGATCATTCACCGCCGTTGTCGGGCTACCGCTTGCTGAGACCGCCGGCCTGTTGCAGGCTGCGGGTTACCCCTTGTGGAAGGACCGGACATGAAGGGCCGCCAGATTATCCTTGACCATCTGAACGGGCGCGAGGCTGCGGCCTTGATTGTGGACGGGCGGCTGGAGGATCTGTTGATCGACGCGGATGGCCCGCGCCCCGGCGCGGTTTACCGCGCGGTTGCGGACCGGCCGGTCAAGGGGCAGGGCGGTTTGTTCCTGCGCACGCCTGACGGCACCGCCTTTTTGCGGCAGGTCAAGGGCATCGCGCCCGGTGATACAATGCTGGTGCAGATCACTGGCCATGCCGAGGATGGCAAGGCCCTGCCTGTCACCCAGAAGGTCCTGTTCAAAAGCCGCTATGCCATTGTCACCCCGGATGCGCCGGGCCTGAATATCAGCCGTTCCATCCGCGACGATGATCTGCGTGACACGTTGCTGGGGATCGCGCATGAGGTGATGGATGGCAGCCCTATGGGCCTGATCCTGCGCTCCAGTTGTGAGGGCGCCGATCCCGCAGAGATCGCCGAGGATATCGCCGCCATGGCCGATCTGGCCACGGCCGTGCTGGCCGATGCCGATGGCTGCGCTGAATGCCTGACCGAAGGCGATGGCCCCCATGTTCTGGCGTGGCGCGACTGGGTTGAACCTGCCACGATCATCACCGAGGACGGTGGCTTTGAGGCCCATGGCGTGCTGGAGATGATCGCAGCACTCCAGACCCCGCGCATTGGCCTGTCCGGTGGCAGTTTCGCCTATATCGAGCCGACACGCGCGCTGGTGGCTGTGGATGTGAACACAGGCGCCGATACCAGCCCTGCAGCGGCGCTCAAGGCCAATATCGCGCTGGCCCGTGACCTGCCGCGCCAGTTGCGCCTGCGTGGTCTGGGTGGTCAGATCACGCTGGATCTGGCCCCGATGCCCAAGAAAGACCGCCGTGCGTTTGAAATGGCGATCAAGGCGGCTTTTCGCGCCGACAGCATCGAAACGGTGATGGCGGGCTGGACCCCTCTGGGCCATTACGAGTTGCAGCGCCAGCGCGTCAGACAGCCCCTTTCAGCGCTGCTGGAGGCGCGGAGCACCGCGCCATGACCTGCCCGATCTGCAAGCGCAAAGCCGATCCGGCCTACCGCCCGTTCTGCTCCAAACGCTGCGCGGATGTCGATCTGGCGCATTGGCTCAGCGGGTCTTATGCGGTGCCATCGCATGATCCTGACGATATCGAGGCCGCGATTGATGCGATCGAAGACGCGCAGCGCAACGATCCTTTCAAGCCGCAGTGAAACGCATGCGGATGTAAAAGAAGATTTTTGCGTAAACCCTCTGGACAGCCCCCGACACCTCGCCTAGAACGCGGCAACCCGAACGTCAGCGTTCACCCATGCCCGGGTAGCTCAGGGGTAGAGCAGTGGATTGAAAATCCTCGTGTCGGTGGT
>JBLRWJ010000122.1:0-8191 GCA_047921315.1 Rhodobacterales bacterium
TCATGGTCGTCATGCCTGTCATGATCATGCCCTTCGTCATCATCGTGGCTGCGCGCATCATGCTCGTCATGATCGTGATCATGCGCCGCAAAGGTCGTGCCTTCGCGGTAGTCATGCAAAACCGTGCCTTCAACAGACATCAGTTCAACCTTTCGGGCACCCGATGCCAACGTATCGATCGGCCCTTCCAGCCATGGCGTCAGCGCCTCGCCCATCCACACCACCAGATCAGCACGATCCAGCGCCTGCGCCTCAGAAGGGCGCATCGAATAACCATGCGGCGATGCACCGGGCTGCACGATCAATGCAGGCGTGCCCAGATCGCCCATCACAATCGATACCAGCGAATGGACCGGCGTGATGTCAGTGGCCACTGACGGGACATCAGCGAAAGCGGCCGTTGACAGGAATGTGGCCATCAAGCCAAGGCCGGGGGCCGCAAGAACAGATCGGAATTTACGGGTCATGGGCGTTTCCTCTTCAAGATACAGGGGTCGCGCAGGGCCTATCTGATATGTTATAACATTGCAAACCGAATGTTATAACATTGCAAAATTCGCCATGATCCCCTACCTGATCACAATATGACGCACCATGGATTCGATCCGCATGATCATGACCATTGCATCGCTGACGCGCTGTCAGCGGCAGAACAGTCCTGTGCCGCGCGCAAACTGAACCTGACCCCGGTGCGCCGCCGCGTGCTGGAGTTGTTGTTGCAGCAGCACAAGGCGATGGGCGCCTATGATATTCTCGCGCTGCTCGAAGCCGAGGGGCTGGGCTCCCAACCCCCCGTGGCCTACCGCGCGCTGGATTTTCTGGTCAGCAACGGTTTTGCCCATAAAATCGAAGGGCTGAACGCCTATATCGCCTGCTCGCATCCGAATGCGACCCATGCGCCCGCCTTTCTGATCTGCCGCAAATGCGGCGCGGTGCAGGAAACCCAGTCAGAACCGTCCAAAGGCACGCTGGGATCGGTCGCGCGCGCCGCCGGTTTCGTGATCGAAAGCACCGTGGTCGAGGCGCAGGGCCTGTGCCCCGCCTGCCAACCCGGAGCATAAGGGATGAGCCTGATCAAAGCGCATGATCTCAGCGTCCGCTTTGGCGGTCATACCGTGCTGTCCCATGTCGATATGGCGATCGGACGGGGCGAGATCGTGACGATCGTCGGCCCCAACGGTTCGGGTAAATCCACCTTGCTGCGCGCCCTGATCGGTGCTGTGCCTGTCGCGGGCGGGCAACTGACCCGCGCCGCCGGGCTGAGCATCGGCTATGTGCCGCAAAAGCTGGCGATTGATCCGACCTTGCCGATGACAGTGGCGCGGTTCATGTCGCTGCCCCGCCGTCAGTCCGCCGCCGATGTGACGCAGGCACTGGCACAGGCAGGCGTGCCCGATCTCAGCCAGCGGCAAATGACCGACCTGTCGGGTGGTCAGTTCCAACGCGTGATGCTGGCCCGCGCGCTGCTGTCCAAACCGGACCTGCTGCTGCTGGACGAAGCCACGCAAGGGCTGGATCAACCCGGCTCCGCCGCCTTCTACCGCCAGATCGAAGAGGTGCGCGCCCGGCTGGGCTGTGCGGTGCTGATGGTCAGCCACGAATTGCACGTGGTGATGAGCGCGTCTGACAGGGTGATTTGCCTCAACGGTCATGTCTGCTGTCAGGGCACGCCGGAGATTGTGGCCTCCGCTCCAGAATACCGCGCGCTGTTCGGTTCCGGCACCCAAGGCGCGCTGGCGCTTTACCGGCATGATCACAACCACAGCCATGATGACGGTTGCACCCACGATCACAGCCACCCGCAAAGGGCCGATACCGGCGTGATCCCGCTGCATCAGGCAGCACAGACCAAGGTGCATTGATGCTGGATGATTTCCTGATCCGCGCGGCTCTGGCCGGTCTTGGCGTGGCGCTGGCCGCCGCCCCGATGGGCTGTTTCGTGGTCTGGCGGCGCATGGCCTATTTCGGCGATGCCACCGCCCATGCCTCGATCCTTGGCGTGGCCATTGCGCTGGCGCTGTCAGTGTCGGTCTTTCTGGGGGCCATGGCCATGGCGTTGCTGATGGCGCTGGCGGTCACCGGCCTGTCCGGGCGCGGCTATGCGGTGGATACGTTGCTGGGTGTGCTGGCGCATTCGGCGCTGGCCTTCGGGCTGGTGGCGGTGTCGTTCCTGTCCGGCGTGCGGATCGATCTGATGGCCTATCTCTTTGGCGATATTCTGGCGGTGGGCAAAACCGATCTGGCGGTGATCTGGGCCGGTGCGGCCGTTGTGTTGGCGCTTTTGGCTTGGCGCTGGTCCGCCCTGCTGACCGCAACGATCAACCCCGATCTGGCCCATGCGTCCGGCATCGACCCCAAACGCGAACAACTGGTGCTGACCTTGGCGCTGGCCGTTGTGGTGGCGGTGGCCATCAAGGTCGTCGGTGTCTTGCTGATTGCCGCGCTGCTGATCATCCCCGCCGCCGCCGCGCGCCCCTTTGCGCGCACCCCCGAAGGGATGGCGGTCATCGCTATCGGTGTCGCGGCGCTGTCTGTCGTGGCGGGGTTGCAGGCCTCTTTGATGTTTGACACGCCCACCGGCCCCAGTATCGTATGTGTCGCCGCGCTTCTATTCGCCGCCAGCGCGCTGGGCACATCGCTGCGCCGCCACCTGTCCTGACGGCCTGCTTCATCTTGCCTTAAATATCCATATCCCGCCCGATCCCCCAAGCGGACCCTCGCCCTTGGCGCGGGGCTGTGGCAGTCTGGGTACATTCCCGCTGCGAAAGGACATGCCCATGCGCCCGCTCACCGATCTGATCGCCCAAGGCCGGGGCCAAGTGCCCGCCGATATTGTGCTGCGCGGCGGCAAGCTGCTGGATCTGGTCACCGGCGCGCTGCTGGAGGGTGATGTCGCCATCTGCGGCGATACCATCGTGGGTACCTGCGCCACCTATGACGCGCATACCGTCATCGACGTGACCGGGCTGATCCTTGTGCCGGGCTTCATCGATACGCATCTGCATATCGAAAGCGCGCTGGTCACGCCGTTGGAGTTTGACCGCTGCGTCGCCCCGCACGGGGTCACCACCGCCATCTGCGACCCGCACGAGATCGCAAATGTCATCGGCGCGGAGGGTATCCGCTATTTCCAGCAGGCTGCGGCGCATACGCTGATGGATATCCGCGTGCAACTGTCCTCCTGCGTGCCCTCAACCGATATGGAAACCGCTGGCGCACGGATCGAGGCGGCGGATCTGGTCCCGCTGATGGATCACGCAACAGGGATCGGTCTGGCCGAGATGATGAACTATCCCGGCGTGCTGGCCGGTGATCCCGCGCTGATGGCCAAGCTGGACCTGTTCCGCGGCGGCCATATCGACGGGCACGCCCCACAACTGACAGGGCGCGACCTGAACGGCTATATCGCCGCCGGCATCCGCACCGAGCATGAGGCGACAACCGCAGCCGAGGCCCGCGAGAAGCTGCAAAAAGGCATGCGCGTGCTGATTCGCGAAGGCTCGGTCAGTAAGGATCTGGCCGCACTTGCCCCGCTGCTGAATGATCTGACAGCGCCTTACATGTGCCTGTGCACCGATGATCGCAACCCGTTGGATATCGCCGAACAGGGGCATCTGGATTACATGATCCGCAGCCTGATCGCGCGCGGTGTGCCGCCCTTGGCTGCCTACCGCGCCGCCAGTCTTTCGGCGGCAGAGGCGTTCGGCTTGACAGATCGCGGCCTGATCGCACCGGGCAAACGCGCTGATATCGTGGCGCTGCGTGATCTGGCGGATTGCGATGTGCAGATGGTGCTATGCGGCGGGGTGCAGGTGAGTGATGCCGCCTTTGCCGCGCGCCCCTCGATCAGCCCTGTCGGGCGATCCTCGGTCAAGGCCCCCACCGTCACGGCGCAGGATTTCCGCACCACAGGCAACCGCGAGGATACGGATGTCATCGGCATTATCGAGGGCAAGATCATCACCGAACACCTGCGCGAAACAATCCCGATCACCGATGCTGACAAACGCCCTGATCCCGCCCGCGACCTGATCAAGATTGCCGTGATCGAACGTCACGGCAAGAACGGCAATATCGCCACCGGCTTCGTGCGCGGCTTTGGCTTGCAGGCAGGGGCCATCGCCTCGACCGTGTGTCACGATCATCATAACATCGCCGTGGTGGGGGTGGATTACGCTGATATGGCCGTGGCGGCCAACCGTCTGGGCCAGATTGAGGGCGGCTTTGTCGTGGTGCGCGGCGGGCATGTTCTGGCCGAACTCGCGCTGCCTGTTGCCGGGCTGATGAGCCTTGATCCGTTCGAGGATGTGCGCATCGCCCTGACTCATCTGCGCGCCGCTGCCCGCAGTCTTGGTGTCACTTTGCCAGAGCCGTTTTTGCAGCTCGCCTTTCTGGCTTTACCGGTGATTCCCGCCCTCAAGATCACGGATCGGGGGCTGGTCGATGTGACCCGGTTCGAGATCATCGGCTGATCCGCGATCCCGCGGCACAATCCGTTGCGTCACGGCGCATATTCCGCAAAGCAAAACAGTATTCCACTGATTGACGCATTCGGTTCAACGCACTACCGTCCTGACCAATTCGGGAGGGAAGAATGTCTGATACCATTGCCATCAATGACTGTATTTCAATTGAACACAGCGGCGATATCGCCCTGATCTGCATCAATAATCCGCCTGTGAATGCAACGGGGCAGGCCGTCCGACAAGGCTTGCAAGACGCCATTGCGCGACTGAACAGCGACAATACGGCCCGTGTGATCGCGATCTATGCCGCCGGGCGCACCTTTGTCGCGGGGGCCGATATCCGCGAATTCGGCAAGCCGTTCAAGCCGCCTGCGCTGCCGGATGTGTTCAATATCATGGAAGGCTCGGCCATTCCGCTGATCTCGGTTCTGCATGGCACGGCGCTGGGCGGCGGGCTGGAACTGGCGCTGGCCACCCATGCCCGCGTTGGCATTGAGGGGCTGCGCGTCGGCCTGCCCGAGATTCTGCTGGGCTTGCTGCCCGGTGCCGGCGGCACGCAGCGGTTGCCGCGCCTGACGGGCATTCCCTTTGCGCTGGAGATGATCCTGTCAGGCCGTCAGGTGCCCGGCGCCGAGGCATTGTCGGCGGGCATTATCGACAGGCTGGACGCCGGTGATCCCCGTGATGTGGCGCTGAAAGCGGCGCAAGACGTGCTTGACGGCACGCTCAAGACCCGCCGCACCGATCAGATTACCACCGTTGCGGATGACGCTACGCTGACCGCCACGGCGGACAAGTTGCGCCAGACCCATGCGCATCTCTTCTCGCCGCATAAATGCGTCGAGGCTGTTGCCGCCGCCACCAAACCCTTGCCAGAGGGGCTGGCGATTGAGCGCGCGGCGTTTATGGACTGTATGGACACACCGCAACGCGCCGGTCTGATCCACGCCTTTTTCGGTGAACGCGCCGTCAGCAATATCCCCGAGGCGAAAGGCCCCGCACGTGACATCGCGCATATCGGTGTGATCGGCGGCGGCACGATGGGGTCGGGCATCGCCACGGCCTGCCTGCTGGCGGGCCTCAAGGTGACGCTGATCGAAGTGGCGCAAGACGGGCTGGACCGTGGCATCAACACGATCACCTCCAATCTGGACGGTGCGGTCAAGCGCGGCAAGCTCAAGGCCGACAAACGCGCAGCGACCGATGCGATGCTGACCCCCGCGCTTGATATGGCGGCGCTGGCCGATGTCGATCTGGTGATCGAAGCCGTGTTCGAGGATATGGCCGTCAAGAAAGACATCTTTGGCAAGCTTGATACGATCTGCAAACCGGGCGCGATCCTTGCCTCCAACACCTCCTATCTGGATGTGGACGAGATTGCCGCCAGCACATCGCGCCCGCAGGATGTGATCGGGCTGCATTTCTTCAGCCCCGCCCATGTGATGCGCCTGCTGGAGATTGTCGTGGCCGACAAGACCGCGCCCGATGTGGTGGCCAGCGGCTTTGCGTTGGCGAAAAAGCTGGGCAAGGTCGGCGTGCGTGCAGGCGTCTGCGATGGTTTCATCGGCAACCGCATTCTGGCGCATTACAGCAAAACCGCCGCCTATCTGGTGCTGGACGGGGCGACGCCGCAACAGGTGGACAGCGCGCTGGAAGGGTTCGGCTTTGCCATGGGGCCGCATAAAGTGGGTGATCTTGCGGGGCTCGATATCGGCTGGATGACCCGCAAGCGCAAGGCCGCAAACCGTGACCCGAACGAGCGTTACGCAGGTGCCGTGGCTGACCGTATCTGCGAGGAAGGTTGGTTCGGGCGCAAGACGGGCAAAGGCTATTATGTTTACGAGGGCAAGACCATCACCCCCAACCCCGCCGTTGACACCTTCATCACCGAAGAACGGACCAAGGCCGGCATTACGCCGCGCAGTTTCACCGATCAGGAGATCGTGGACCGCTACATGACCGCCATGATCGCTGAAGCCGCCCGCGTGGTCGAAGACGGTACCGCCAAACGCCCGCTGGACGTGGATATGGTGTTCCTGTTCGGCTACGGCTTTCCGCGCCATCGCGGCGGTCCGTTGCATTATGCCGATACGATCGGCGCTGCCGCTCTTGTAGAGCGCATCAAGACATACGCGGCCGAGGATGCGACCTATTGGCAGGTGCCCGCCCTGCTTGAAAAGATGGCCGCGCGCGGCACATCCTTTGCTGACATGAACAAGGAGGCCTGACATGGACCTGAGTTTTTCCCCCGAGGAGATTGCCTTTCGTGATGAGGTGCGCGGCTATCTGGCCGAAAACCTGCCCCCCCGGATATCCGAGGCTGTGCGCACAGGCGGCGAACTGACCAAACCGATGATGGAAGAATGGCACGCCATTCTGAACGCAAAGGGCTGGCTGGCCACCACATGGGGCGTGGAATTCGGCGGCCCCGGCTGGACGCCCGTGCAAAAGCATATCTTCGAGGAAGAATGCTGCCGCGCCTATGCGCCCCGCATCGTGCCTTTCGGGCTGAACATGCTGGGGCCAGTGCTGCAGGAATTCGGCACCAAAGAGCAGCAAGACACGATCCTGCCCCGCATTCTGGACGGCACGGACTGGTGGTGTCAGGGATATTCCGAACCGGGTGCCGGATCGGACCTTGCCAGCCTGAAAACCCGCGCCGTGCGCGAGGGTGATGAATATGTCATCAACGGCCAGAAAACATGGACAACGCTGGGCCAGCACGCCAACAAGATTTTCTGCCTGTGCCGCACCGATCCTGACGTCAAGCAGCAGGAAGGTATCAGCTTTATCCTTGTTGATCTGGACACCCCCGGCATCGAAATGCGCCCCATCCGCCTGATCGAGGGCGGGCATGAGGTGAACGAGGTGTTCTTTACCGATGTGCGCGTGCCTGTCGCCAATCTGGTGGGTGAGGAAAACAAAGGCTGGACCATCGCCAAATTCCTCCTCACGCATGAGCGCACGGGGATCGCTGGTGTCGGCTTTTCCATGCAGTCGCTGGAAGAGGTCAAGGCGCTGGCCCGCAAGATCCGGCGCGGTGGCCGCCCGCTGATCGAAGACCCGCTGTTCGCCGCCCGCATTGCGCAGGCCGAGATTGATCTGGAGGCGATGAAAATCACCAATCTGCGGATGCTGTTCAAGGCACAGCAGCAGGGCGCGCCGGGGCCTGAAACCTCGATCCTCAAGATCAAGGGCACGGTCATCCATCAGGAGTTGAAGGATCTGGCCCGCCGCGCCCTTGGCCCTGTCGCCGCCCCGTTCCCCGGCACGATGACCGATGGCAATATCATGTTCGGGCCAGAGGGCACCGCCAACAACGCTGCGCGCTATTTCAACAATCGCAAGACCTCCATCTTTGGCGGCTCGAACGAGATTCAGCGCAACATCCTGACCAAAACCATGCTGGAGCTGTGACAGATGGATTTCAACCTGACCGAAGACCGCCGGATGCTGCAGGACAGTCTGACACGCTATCTGGGCGATAAATACCCCGTCGATCACCGCAATAAAGTGGCCTATGCGCTGCCCTGCCATGACCCTGACAAATGGGCGGAAATGGCCGAACTGGGCGCGCTTTTCGCCTTGGCCCCCGAAGATGCGGGCGGTTTTGGCGGCACCGGATTCGATCTGATGGTCGTGTTCGAGGCGCTGGGCCGCGCCCTCAACCCCGAACCGATGCTGGGGGCCGCGATGGCCAGCCGCCTGCTGACCAAGGCAGGCGC
>JBLRWJ010000123.1:0-4721 GCA_047921315.1 Rhodobacterales bacterium
CAGCGCATGGGGCAGGCCGATGGGCGCGCGCTGATGGATCACCGCGTAATGCACCAGCGCCACCAGATAGAGGCCCTGATCCGTCAGATGAATGTCATCGCTGAACAGATCGGCGCGCGATGTCAGGCCGGGCGCGCCCTGCCCCGCCTCAACCTCGCGCACCAGTTGCGCCATGACCTGCCCTGCCGGAATCAGGTAAATCGGGCGATCCATCCCGTCATAGGCGGCAGCGCGGCGCATGATCTCCCCCTCCCAATAGCGGGCAAGATCCTGATCCACCCGCGCCAACCAGCCGTCAGGGTCGCTGAGGGGGTGCCATGTCTCATAGAAATAGACGCGGGTTTGCGGGTTCGCCTCCCATGCGGCGCGGGCAAAGCGGTGCAGGTAATCACCGCTGTCGAAATATTTGATCGCATCGCGGATCTCGACCATCTCTGTCAGGACCAGCACGTCATAATCGCCCGATACCACCGCCTCCCGCGCATCGCGGTAGCGCGGATGCGCGTTTTCCACCTCAAAGCCGTTCACAGGCACATCCGGGTCCCAATGCGATTTCATCGAAGCGCCCCAACCCAGTTGCGATTCATACCCCGCCATATCCGCAGCAGACAGTTGCGCCAGCATCGCGGGCATATCGCGCCCCACCAGACTGTGCCCCACAAAGAACACGCGCTGCGGGCCAGGGCTGGCCACGGCGGGGTCGCTGTAAAGCGCATCAAATGCCGCCATATCCAGCGGATCAGGCCGGTCACAGCGTGACAGGCCCAAGCCCGCCAGAACCACCATCACCAAAGCAGAGCTGCGCATCTTCAAACGGTTGAACATCGGTTTTCCCCTCATAAAC
The DNA here is from genome assembly GCA_047921315.1 of Rhodobacterales bacterium. Classification (GTDB taxonomy): domain Bacteria; phylum Pseudomonadota; class Alphaproteobacteria; order Rhodobacterales; family Rhodobacteraceae; genus Seohaeicola. The sequence goes on from JBLRWJ010000123.1 coordinate 845, forward strand.
AGGTTTGGCAACGCGACCACAGGCAGCATTCAGGCAAATATCATACGGCAGGCTTGAGCGCACGAAACAGCCGCTCATTGCTCAGCACGCTCCCCGCCACCGTCACCCGCAGCCCCGCTGCCTGCAGCAAACGGCACATCGTGCGCACCGTGGGATAGATCGGGCGCGATGTTGTTGTAGACCCTTTCGCAGACAGCACCCGCCGCCCCGTTGCCATATAGCTCAGCGTGTTGGCCACCGTTACCACATCAGACCTGATCGCGGCGGGCCTGCGCGGCACATTCTGCATCGCCTCTTTGAGGTATGTACCCCAAACGCCGCCAATCAGGATCACCTCGCCCCCCGGACGCAGCACGCGCGCCGCCTCGGCCATGGCGGTGTCCAGCTCCATATATTGATGGGCGGTTACATATAGCACGGTATCAAAACTGTGATCGGCAAAGGGCAACGCCTCGGCGCGGCCTGCATGCTGCGCCACTTGCGGCAACCCTTCGCGCTGGCGCAGGATCGCGCCCATCTGACGGTAAATCGCCATCGGCTCCACCCCCTCGACAGAGGCGGCAATCTGGCCCAGGCTCATCAGATTGGCGCCCATGCCAGAGCCGATCTCAAGCACCGCCTTGCCGTGAAAGGCGGAGTCAGTCAAGGCATCGGTAAAGCCGATAAACGGCAGGCTGCGCGCCCGCTGCCGCCAGAACGTATATTCGCGGCAGGAATCTGACACCATCCAGCCCAGCGGGGTCAGGGTTTGCGTGGCCGGATCAATCCAGCCAAACCGCACGGCCATGGCGGCAGAGGCATCATCGGGCTGGGGCTGGCCGCGGTTCAACCCCGTCAGACAGGCAATCAGCGCCTCGGCCCCGTCATCCAGAAACACCTCTTGCACCTGATCAAAGGTCGGCTTGTCAAACTCCATCCGCTTACCCTACCTTTTGCCGCGCCACGATATAGGCCCAGTTGCTGGCGCACATGGACCGCAGATCATGGCGCGCCTCAAAGCCCAGAACCGCGCGCGCCAGATCTGTCTTGGCATAAGACATCGCCGCATCCCCCGGCCTGCGCCCGACGATGCGATATGGAATGTCACGGCCCGACACATCGGCATAGGTGCGCAGCACATCCAGAACGGAATAGCCGGTGCCGGTGCCCAGATTCACCAGATGGCTGCCGGTCTCGCCCATCAGCGCCTGCAGCGACAGAACATGCCCCTGCGCCAGATCCTCCACATGGATATAATCGCGGATACCTGTGCCATCCGGCGTGGGCCAATCACCGCCAAACACCGTCAACTGATCCATCTGACCGGCCGCAACACGCCCGATCACCGGCACCAGATTGCCGGGCGGCTGGCTGGGGTCTTCGCCGATCAGGCCGGATGGATGCGCCCCCACCGGATTGAAATAGCGCAAAATCCCGATCCGCATCTCAGGATGGGCGCGCGCCATGGCGTTCAGCACGGTCTCGCCAAATACCTTGCTATCGGCATAGGGGTTCAGCGGGGTGGCGGGCGTGCTTTCCGCAATCGGCATCACCTCTGGCATCCCGTAGATCGCCGCGCTGGAGGAAAACACGATCCGCCCCACGCCATGCGCCCGCATCGCGGCCAGCACATTCAGCAAGCCCCCGCAATTGCTGGTATAGTAACCCAGCGGATCAGCCACGCTATCCGGCACGCTTTTGCGGGCGGCAAAATGCACCACCGCGTCAAAGCCGCCCGTGGCAAATACCCCCGCCACCGCTGCGGCATCGCGTGTATCGACATGCGCCACCGCAATGGCGCAGCCCGCGATCTGTTCCAGCCGCGCAGGCACATCTTGTTGCGCATTCTCGAAATTATCCAGAATCGTCACGCGAAACCCTGCGCCCAGCAAGGCCAGACAGGTATGCGAGCCGATAAACCCCGCCCCTCCGGTCAGCAAAACATGCGGCGCGGTGGCGCGTGTCATTGATCTGCCCCTATGCGGCGAAACACCGCCAGATTGATATCAGGCTGGTCCACAATCACCTCGAAATTCTGGTTGAAACCGCCCAGATCCAGATCTGCCCATCCGGCAATGCCGTTCCAGTCAGCCAGATAGACAATCTCGCTATTGACGGCATATTCCAGCGCGTGGCCCTTGGCGCGCAGCTCGGCCAGCGCCTGCGGATTGACCTTGCCATCCAGATTGATGGTGCGGTCATGCCAATAGCCGATCGTGCCGGTTTGCACCGCGCCCACCCATGTATCCGCCGGAACATTCTGTTCAATCCAGCGGACCACCTGAAAATGCCCCTGCGTAAAGCCCGGCAGCAAGGGGCGCAGCCACAGCGCAGCAGACAGGCCCAGCCCCGCAATCCCGATCACCGTTGCAATCTGCCCCGCACGCATCGGCAAACGCCACCGCAACAGGTCCAGCAGGACCGAGGCGGTTGCAAGGATCATCAGCGGCGCAATCGGGGCCAGATACCTGCTCAGGAAATGCGGCGCGCCAAAGAACAGCCCGTAATACAGCACCAGCAGCGCCGCCTGCACCGCATAAGCCGCCAGCACATAGCGGATCACGCCCCCGCGTTGCCATACCCGCACGGCAAAGACGCCCAGGATCAGCACGATCAGGGCAGTGCCACCCCAGATCACCGGCGCATTTGTTTCCAACCCATCGGGGATGGGCAGCATGGGAAACAGATATTCCAGCAGCTTGGCAGGCACGAGGGGCATGTTCTGCGCAAAATCCGCGCCCAAAGATTGCGCAGAGCCACTAATCGGCACGATAGAGCCGAAACGGATCTGGTTATGGATCAGCCAAGGTGCCGCGACAACAAGGCTCAGGATACCGGGTGGCACAATGCGCGTGAAACCCGCCGCAATCCCCATCCGCAGGCTGGCCGCGTTGAACAGGAACCACAAGCCGAAGATCCCGAAACACAGAAAGACCGCATCGTTACGCGATAAAAACGCCACCCCGCACAGCGCGCCAAGGATCAGACGGTCTGCCATTGGCGCTGCGGCGCCTTTGTCCAGCACACGCGCAAACCAGACCAGCGCCAGCAGGGTCGCCAACGTATAAAGCCCGGTTTCCAGCCCGTTCATCGAATGGCGCAGCAGCAATGGCCCCGCAAACCACAGCCCCGCCACCAGCCATGGCCATGCCGGGCTGGGGTCTTGCTTTTGCAATGTCCGCGCGGCCAGCGCCCGCAGCACAAACACCGCCAACAGCGCCACCACGGCCGAGATGACATGCACCCCGATCAGGCTGCTCACCTTGTCGCCTTCGGTAAACAGATAGGGCAGCATGAACAGAAACGTCGCCAGCGGTTGCACCCCGTTGGTGGCGATCATGCCCTCCGATACCGACATGCCCAACCCGATCGCCATGTTCCGCGCCACTGTCAGCATCAGATAACCGTCTTCGGTCATGAATAATTCCGACAGCGCCGGTTGCCCGGTCAACACCGGCAGCACCCGGTAAAGGGTTCCCAACACCAGCACAGCAAAAATAAAGCGGATCAAAAGGGTCTGTATCATAACGTCAGCTTCCAGATCGTGTGTTCAAAATTTCAGACGCATAAAAATACGCTCGGGCAGATGGGTGATAATGCCCATAATGGCGCGCCACAGCAGATCAACATGCACCGGGCGCCCCTTGTCCAGCGCATGAATGATCCGGCTTGCCAATGCCTCGGGCGTGGTCGTCAGCTTTGCGGGCAGGTCCATCCCCTCGGTCATGGAGGTTGCCACAAAACCGGGCCGCACTGTCATCACCAAAAGCGGGCGGCTGGCATATTTCTGGCGCAAGCCTGACAGATAGGCGCTAAACCCCGCCTTGGCAGAACCATAGACATAATTGCGCGCGCGCCCCCGATCCCCCGCGACAGAGCTGATCCCGATCAGCGCCGC
>JBLRWJ010000123.1:4821-8190 GCA_047921315.1 Rhodobacterales bacterium
GCATTGCGCTGATCTTTCGGCGCGGGATAGGAAATGGGTGTCACAGGCCAAGCCTCCTTGATTGGGTGGAATGCAGGGTCGCCGCGCGCAATGGGGCCAACGCGTCCATGCCAGCGCCATATCCGGCGCGCAGCATGTCCGCGCCCATCCGGCTGTCTTTCGCCAGATAAAGCCGCCCCCCCGCCGCCAGCGTGATCTGGTCCAACCTGTCCATCAGGCGCAGCGCAGCAGCACTAACCGGAAAATCCAGCGCCAAAGTATAGCCACGCTGCGGAAAAGATAGCGGCCTGTCCGCAGCACCGTCACCAAACATCTTGAGCACGGCAAGAAATGATCCCTGACCGGCCTTGCCGATCTCGTCCAGCATCTCGTCCAGCGCATCTTTGGCCACATCGGGGGCCAGCGCGCATTGATACTGCGCAAACCCCTTGCGCCCATAGATGCGGTTCCAGTCGCGCAGCGCGTCCAGCGGGTAAAAATAGCGGTCCCAGTCCACCAATGTCTGGTCAGGCCCGCGTTTTCCGGCACGGAAATAGGCCGCGTTGAACGCGCTTACCGTCCAGCGGTTCAAACTATGGGGTGGCGCGTCCATCGGCACCTGCAACACCCGCCGCGGCACAGGGCGCAACGGGGCTTTGCGCTGTGTCCGGTCCAGATCCTCCAGCGCCGCATGTTCGCCCAGATAGACCAGACTGCGCCCGCGCTGCGCCCCGCTGGCCAAGCAATCAATCCACGCCACCGAATAGGTGCTGTCTTGGTGCGCCTCAAAGGCGCGCATCGCCGCCGCCAGATCGGGGGCCACGATACGCCGCTGCCGGATATAGCCGGTCTCGACCCGCCGCAGCCGGATCGCGGCGCGCAGCACAACCCCCGTCAGCCCCATGGCACCAATGCTCAGATTGAACAGATCGGCGTTTTCCTGTCGTGAACAGCGCCGCGTTTGCCCATCAGTGCCCAACAGATCAAACCACAGGACATGATCGCCAAACGACCCGTCAACATGATGGTTCTTGCCATGCACATCCGCCGCAATCGCCCCGCCCAGCGTGACGAATTTTGTCCCCGGCGTGACCATCGGGAAAAACCCGCGCGGCAGAAAGGCGGCAATCACCTCGGCCAGCGTCACGCCCGCCTCGGCCACCAGCACAGCGCGCTCCGCATCGAACGAGATCATCCGGTTCACAGCGCCCATCTCGATCACCCCGTCAGGGTTGATCGCGCTATCGCCATAGCTGCGCCCCATCCCGCGCGGGATCGCCGTTGGCAACGCTGCCAGCGCATCAGTCACTGTTCCGGCGCTTTTCGGGCGCAGGATGGTGCATGTCTTGCGCGGGAAACGCCCCCAACCGGAAATCTCGCGCTGGATCATCCCGCCCCTGCCTTGACCTGCACCGGCGTAAAGACAAACCGCTTGTCCAGCCAGTATTTCACCACATACCCGATCGCCAGCCCCAAGGCCCCGCCCACATACAGCATCAACCGGGTGCCAAAGATCGCGAAGGTCACGCTTTGAACGCCCCAGAATATCACCGTCGTCGCAACGCCCATCAGCGTATAAAGCGAGAACCGCCGCCCATGCGCCGCCAAGCCCCGGCTCGCGTCAAAGAAGATCCACCGCTTATCAAGGATATATTTCACCACCAGCCCCACCCCGGTGCCAAAGGCCAGCGCCCCCCAATAGGCCAAGCCCGCCAATCCGGCTTGCGGTGGCGCAACCATATGCACCATCGCCTGCGCGGCAAGGTTTGACGCTGTCGCCAGCACCGCGAACAGCACGTATAAAACAGCAATGCGCATGGAAGCCGTCATGCGATACTGGCCAGAACGACAACGGCAAAACACAGCGCAATGACAACCACGCTCATCCGGTCCCGCGCGGTAAAGACGATGGGATCGTCATTCATATGGCCACGATGCGTCATCATCACCATCCGGCTGATCCAATAGAGCAGCATCGGACAGATCAGCCACAGGGCCTCAGGCAGATTGTATAATCCCTGAATATCCTCGCTGTTGATATAAAGCGCAAAAACCATCACCGCGGCATAGCCCGCAGACAGGGCCATGCCCCGCAAGACCGGCAGATCATCCGTCAGATAGGCGCGGCCAGCCGTTGCGTCGCGGCCATCGCGCAGCTGGTCCATCAATTCGGCCTGCCGCTTGATCGCGGCCAGCGACAGGAACAAAAACATCGAAAAGCCCAGCATCCAGGGCGAGAGCAGCACGCTTGCCGCCGCAGCCCCCGCAATGATGCGCAAGGTATAAAGCCCCGCCAGCGTCAGAACATCCACGATCAGCTTACGCTTGAGCCAGAGCGAATAAAGGAACGTGGCCAGATAATAGATGACAAGCACCGCCAGAAACAGCGGCGGCGCAAAGATCACCGCAATCGCAATCGCCACCACCAACAGCCCGAAACCCAGCAACAGACCCTGCATCACCGGAATATCGCCCGCCGCAAAGGGCCGCAGCCGCTTGCGCGGATGGGCGCGGTCTGCCTCCAGATCGACCAGATCGTTGAACAGATACACACTGGAGGCGACCAGACAAAACGCCACAAAGGCCGCAACCCCTTGCCCCAGATGCGTGGTATCATGCGCCGCGATCATGGGCAGAAACACAAGGATGTTCTTGAGCCATTGATGTGGCCGCATCGCCCGCAAAAATCCGGCAAAACGCGGCTGCTTTGGCGGGGACAGATGCACCGCTTGCGGATCAAGCGCATCGGCCTGCTGCCGCAGCTGCGCGGATGCGCCCACGGTGATCACGCGCCTTGCATGGCGCCACACCTCCAGATCAACGCTGCGATCCGCGACATAATCAAACCCGCGCGCGCCAAAGCGGGCCAGCAGATAACCGGCCTTGCGCGCACCGCCCAAATTGTCATCGCCCACATCGCCGCCCGCATCGCTGCCGCCGCCGGTGCCAATCGCCTCATCGAACAGGTCCAGATGGGCGGCCACCGCATCAACCTGCCGCTGGTCCGATGCCGACACCAGCATGACGCGCCGCCCCTCGGCCCGCGCCTCTTGCACCAGATCAAGCACCGCCTCGTCATAGGGCAGTTGCGCACCGGGCACGATACAGCGATCAGCAACCGCTTTCTTGAAACCGGCCTTGCCCTGAAACAGCGCCGCCACAATGGCCGGACATGACAGCGGATGATGCGTGACCAGCGCCAAAAGCGCCTCATGCAGGGTATCGCTGCGGCACAGGGTGCCATCCAGATCCACGACAAGCACAGCCTGATCGAGGCCCGCAGTCACGATGGGGCTGTCCTGATCAAAATCCGGGTCCAGCAATGTTCAGTCCTCTAAAATGCATCAATGCCAATTATCCGCCTTTCCCAAACATGCGGACCGCCACGAT